>CAMTGL010000138.1 GCA_947071955.1 uncultured Plesiomonas sp. | reverse complement strand
CCACACCGGCAAACGGTGCAGGCACTTCCATTGAAGCTTTATCGCCTTCAACAGTAATCAATGATTGTTCGGCTTCAACTTTATCGCCGACATTAACCAGAATCTCGGTAACTTCAACTTCATCAGAACCGATATCCGGTACAAAAATTTCCATGCTCATGAATCGTGCCTCTTATGCGTACAGCGGGTTAACTTTATCTGCATCGATACCAAATTTCGCAATAGCATCAGCTACAACAGATTTGGCAATATCACCACGGCTGGCCAGTTCGGTCAGTGCAGCAACAACCACGTAATGCGCATTCACTTCAAAGTGGCGACGCAGGTTTTCGCGGCTATCAGAACGGCCAAAACCGTCAGTACCCAGTACGCGATAGTTAGCCGCCGGTACAAATGCACGAACTTGTTCAGCGAACAGTTTCATGTAGTCAGTTGCCGCGATAGTTGGTGCATCATTCATCACAGAAGTGATGTGAGCCACACGTGGCGCAGCTTCTGGATGCAGCATGTTCCAACGGTCACAATCTTGGCCTTCACGGGCCGCTTCGGTGAACGAAGTCACGCTGTATACATCAGAACCGATGCCGTAATCAGCAGACAGGATCTGTGCCGCTTCACGAACATGACGCAAGATTGCACCAGAACCCATCAGTTGAACTTTTGCCTTATCACCGGCAACAGTTTCCAGCTTGTAGATACCCTTACGGATATCCTCTTCTGCGCCTTCTGGCATTGCAGGCTGATGGTAGTTTTCGTTCATGGTAGTCAGGTAGTAGAACACGTTCTCCTGCTCACCATACATACGGCGCACACCGTCTTGCATCACAACAGCCAACTCATACGCATAGGCTGGGTCGTATGCAACACAGTTAGGAATAGTCAGTGCCTGAATGTGGCTATGGCCATCTTCATGCTGCAAACCTTCACCGTTAAGCGTCGTACGGCCAGCTGTACCTCCCACCAAGAAACCGCGAGCTTGCTGATCGCCTGCTGCCCAGCACAGGTCACCAATACGCTGGAAACCAAACATTGAGTAGTAGATGTAGAACGGAATCATCGGTACATCGTTGGTGCTGTAAGAGGTTGCCGCCGCCAGCCATGAAGACCCTGCGCCCAGCTCGTTAATACCCTCTTGCAGAACCTGACCGGCTTTATCTTCTTTGTAGTAAGAGACAACTTCACGATCTTGTGGGGTATAGTTCTGACCCTGCGGGTTATAGATACCCACCTGACGGAACAGGCCTTCCATACCAAAGGTACGTGCTTCATCGGCAATAATTGGCACAATGTGCTTACCGATATTTTTGTCTTTCAGCAGGACGTTCAGTGCACGTACAAATGCCATCGTCGTTGAAATTTCACGCGCTTGTTCATTCAGCAGCGGCTTGAACTCTTCAAGTTCTGGCGTGATGAACTCTTGGGTGAATTTCGGCAGACGGGTTGGTACATACCCTTTCAGGGCCTGACGGCGCTCATGCAGGTAGTTGTACTCTTCTGAACCTTCTGGGAATTTGATGTATGGCAGGTTCTGCACTTCATCATCAGATAAGTTGATGTTGAAACGGTCACGGAACTGCTTCACGCTTTCCATATCCAGTTTCTTCACGGAGTGAGCAATGTTCTTGCCTTCCGCTGCATCACCCATACCGTAACCTTTTACGGTCTTGGCTAGGATCACAACCGGCTTGCCTTTGGTCTCTTTCGCTTTTTGGAATGCAGCATAGACTTTAACCGGATCATGACCACCACGGTTCAGTGACCAAATTTCGTCATCAGTCAGATCTTTAACCAGCTCAGCCGTTTCCGGGTACTTGTTAAAGAAGTGCTCGCGTACGTATGCACCATCTTTTGATTTCAAGTTCTGATAGTCACCGTCAACGGTTTCGCTCATCAGTTGCAGCAGCTTACCGGAGGTATCTTTCTGCAGCAGGGCATCCCACTTAGAACCCCAGATAACTTTGATCACTTCCCAGCCAGCGCCACGGAACAGGCCTTCTAGCTCTTGAATAATCTTACCGTTACCCACTACAGGACCATCAAGACGCTGCAGGTTACAGTTAATCACGTAGCACAGGTTGTCCAGCTTCTCACGGGCGGCAAATGTCAGCGCACCTTTAGATTCTGGCTCATCCATCTCACCATCACCCAAGAACGCATACACGGTCTGCTCGGCGGTGTTTTTCAAACCACGATCATTGAGATACTTCAGGAAACGTGCCTGATAGATAGCATTGATCGGGCCTAACCCCATAGATACGGTTGGGAACTGCCAGAATTCAGGCATCAGTTTTGGATGTGGGTAAGAAGAGACACCCTTACCTTCAACTTCCTGACGGAAGTTGTTCAGTTGATCTTCGCTCAAACGGCCTTCAACGAAAGCACGTGCATAGATCCCCGGAGAGATATGACCTTGGAAGAACACCAAATCACCGCCATCTTGCGCATTACGTGCGCGGAAGAAGTGGTTGAACGCCACATCATAAATGGTGGCAGAAGACTGGAAAGAAGCCATGTGGCCGCCCAGATCCAAATCTTTCTTGGATGCGTGCAGAACCGTCATGATGGCATTCCAGCGGATCGCGGAACGAATACGGCGCTCCAGATTATGATTACCCGGATAAACTGGGTCAGCAGAAGCTGGAATGGTGTTGATGTAGTTAGTGTTAATACCGCTTGGCAGCGCTACGCCACCCATACGTGCTTTATCCATGATCTGATCGATCAGGAACTGTGCACGCTCAACGCCTTCTTCGCGAATTACCGATTCGAGAGCCTGCAGCCAGTCGCTGGTTTCGATCGGATCCACGTCATTGCTCATCATGTCTGACATGGTGGTCTTCCTTATCTTCTTTAGTTCGGTCAGTTTTACTTAATCTGGATGCTTTTCTGTCAGTTCATGACTGCACAAAAACACCGTCTGTTTGTGTGTTACTTATTCTGTAACCTATTTATTGCTAATTTGTGGTCTTGCTATGTAAATCATTTCCGCAGAACTAATGCATCAACACCAGTCAATCCATGCGTTGCTGAAGCCGCCGCAAAGACCGCTCTTGGCGGCTATGTTCACGGCTAAGATCCAACAAAGTTTCCTCAATAAACGCCAAATGCCGATGTGATGCTTCGCGAGCTTGCTCCGGCGCGCGGGCCAGTATCGCGGTAATCACATCAGCACGGTGGCTGCTCACTTGCGCCAGTTTTTCACGGCGCATATACAGCAGCTCAAAATTCTGTTTTACATTCTGCTCTAACAGTGGGGCTAAACAACGGACTAAATGTAACAGCACCACATTGTGTGACGCTTCCGTAACCACCACTAAATACTGCATTACCGCATCGGCTTCGGCTGCCGGATCATCTTTTTGCTGTGCATCAATCAGTGTTTGATGACTTTCATGTAGACGCTGAAAATCCGCATCCGTTCCACGCAATGCTGCGTAGTACGCAGATATACCTTCTAGCGCATGCCGTGTTTCAAGCAGATCAAATTGTGATTCAGGGTGAGCAGACAATAATTCACTGAGGGGATCACTAAAGCTTTGCCACAACTGCTGCTGCACAAACGTGCCACCACCTTGGCGGCGCAACAATAAACCTTTAGCTTCTAAACGCTGGATAGCTTCTCGTAATGAGGGGCGCGAAACATCAAACTGTACAGCCAGCTCTCGCTCCGGTGGCAGCTTCTGCCCAGGGCTGAGTGTGCCTTCAAGGATCAGGCGCTCTAACTGCTGCTCAATCACATCAGAAAGTTTGGGCTGACGAATTTTGCTGTAGGCCATCAAGAACATCCATCCGCGTTAAACTGTCTGCTACGTTGGAATCAATTTCGCTGACTGTCAATTGGTAATACCAATTTTACTGTGCGGTGAAAATTACCAGAGCTGAAAAACATTGTCCAGACGAAAATTGATCTGAATCATAGTTTACTCCCTTTGATAACAAAAACGCTTCAGCTCACACAACATAAATAACAATTTAATTGGTCATACCATTTAACGTTTGGCACATTTTCTCAAAAAAACAAGCTGAATCGAGTAAGCAAAAAACCAAAACATCACCATAAAGATAACTACATTATGCAGCGGCGCACTGCACCTTGACCCAAACATCTGCCTGTATTAAATCTATACAAATTTTGTTAAGCTAAAGTAGTATTGAATGTGGTTATGCCAGTACATCGAATCTCGTACATAAGCATCACTCAGACAAAACATAAAATCACTTAATGAATTACAGAAGTACTATAATGAAAATTAAATCATCTAAACTGCTTCACACGAGCATCGCTGTTTCACTGTTAGCTCTCACCTCATTCTCAGCAATGGCAAAATGCGATATGCACAATGCGGTTCGCAATGAAGTACTTGATAAAACACTGGGTATTTCCGGTAAATGCACACCACAGAAAGTGGTTAAAAAAGAGATCGACAACACGCTCGGCATCAGTGATAAAAAAGCCTCACTGAATGAAACCAAAGAGTCCATCAATAACACTGCCAACCATATTAAACAGCAAACCAACAGTGTTAAAAACACCTATCACAATGTCGCGAATGCTATTGAGAAAGAGTAAAATCTGATATCTCACATTTACTATTTACTAACTTAGTGTGGATATAAAAAAGCCCAAGCTTAATAGCTTGGGCTAAAATAGATCTCTATTTAGATATCTTTGACGCAGGTCAGAAAGCGATTTTGTGTTTGATCAAGAGGAACTAATGAACCCAGTGTACTTAAATTAACCGCGATTCTATTTGTTCCACTCGTTTCTTTGGCCCAATACTCGACATGACCAGCATAGAAACCTCCCCACTCATTCCACAATTTACCATTCGCAGTTCTTCCACTAGGGTTACCGCTAGGAAATGGTGCATCGGTCATATCAAGATGACTTGGCACTGATAAACCCAAATCTGAACAGTACTGATCAGCACCACTTGGTGTTTTTGATTCATGCAAGCCATGCATAAACCACTTTTTTAAACGGATAGGATAAACAGTCGTTTTCCCACCATTCATGGTAATGGTAATGTCTATATCTCCATTACCTACATCAACATCACCAATAAACTCAACTTTTCCATTGATTACTGAAACAACCTCAGGATTGCTACTACTCCATGTATACAAATCGTTGTATTCATCTGTGCCATTAATTTTAAGATAAAAATACGCTGACTTATATCCTGTTTCAGGAAAACCTGTATTTGCAGAAAATTCAGCACCTCTAGGTATCACATGTGTAAATTCAGCCTTAAAGTTGCTCTCTACGGTTTTATTACTATCGTTAACCATCGCTGTAATTGATACTGAACCACCAAGAGTATTCGTAAGTGTAGTTGTTGCTTTGCCATTACTATCCGTAATCACAGGCTCAGAGGTAATAACTGCTCCATTATTCACACTGAACATAACTGGATAATCATATAATGGATTTCCTAACGCATCCTGAACAGTTGCTTCAACTACATTACTCTCTATACCACCGGCTAATTTATTATCTTCAGGCACAATCAACCCGATAATTTCGGCAACAGGATCAACTTCTCCACCATTGAGACCACCGGTAGTCTCATTGCCTTCACCGCTGCTCATGCTGCTGTTTACCGTTTGAATACCTGC
>CAMTGL010000137.1 GCA_947071955.1 uncultured Plesiomonas sp. | reverse complement strand
CGGTGTGTTGACGGAATTTGTCTCTATGGTTATGGGGCTTTCCGTTCTGTATATTATGAGTACCCAACTAAGCTGGCAACTCACTTTACTTGCATTATTGCCAATGCCGATCATGGCGGCAGTGATTAAGCGTTATGGTGATCAGTTACATCACCGTTTTCGGGCTGCACAGGCCGCATTTTCATCATTAAACAATAATGTGCAAGAGACACTGACCAGTATTCGGATGATTAAAGCATTTGGGCTGGAAAAACGCCAAATGCAGCATTTTGCGCAAACTGCGCAGCAGGCCAGTGAGCGGAATATGCACGTGGCGCGTGTTGATGCAAAGTTTAACCCGACTATCTATGTGGCGATTGCCTCAGCCAACTTATTGGCCGTGGGCGGCGGAAGCTGGATGGTGGTTAATGGCCATCTGACTTTAGGGCAATTGACCAGTTTTGTGATGTATCTTGGTCTGATGATCTGGCCGATGTTGGCGCTGGCATGGATGTTCAATATTGTCGAGCGCGGCAGTGCTGCGTATGTTCGTGTGCAGTCTTTGTTGGAAGAGGATATTGATATTACTGCCGGTCATTTGCCGATCCCGACTGAACGCGGTGTTTTATCCCTGAATATTACGCAATTTTTGTATCCTGAAAACCCACATCCAGTACTGCAACAGATTGATATTCAGGTCACACCGGGCATGGTTTTAGGTTTATGCGGTGCAACCGGTTCCGGTAAAAGTACCTTGTTAGCCTTGGTGCAGAGGCAGTTTGATGTGGCACATAATGAGATCACTTTTCATGCTCTGCCGCTGACAGATATTGCACTGGATGCATGGCGCGCACGGTTGGCCGTGGTGAGCCAAACTCCGTTTTTGTTTTCTGCAACCATTGCTGAAAATATTGCATTTGGTCGTCCTGAGTCCACATTAGCGCAGATTCAGCGGGCAGCAGAGCTTGCCTGTGTTGCTGACGATATTGCCCATTTACCGCAAGGCTATCAAACGCAAGTCGGTGAGCGCGGTGTGATGCTCTCTGGCGGGCAAAAACAGCGTATTGCCATTGCACGTGCGCTGCTGCTGGATGCTGAAATCTTGATTCTGGATGATGCACTCTCTGCAGTAGACGGGCAGACTGAGCATCGGATCTTGCATAATCTAAAACAGTGGCGACAAGGTCGTACTATGCTGGTGGCTGCCCACCGGCTATCTGCGCTGGCAGATGCCGATGAAATTGTGGTACTGCAACAAGGGCGTATTATTCAGCGCGGTAAACATGATGTACTTCGCCACCAGTCTGGGTGGTATCAGGATATGTACCAATATCAACAGCTAGAACAAGCCTTAGAGCAGGATGATGGAGTGAACAATGTTGAACCTGCGTGAACAGTGGCCAACGTTGAAGCGTTTACTGCGCTACGGTAAGGCACATAAGAAAGATATTATTATTGCTACCTTAATGCTGTGGTTAGCTTCGATAGCCGAAGTGGGTGGCCCATTATTGGTCAGCTTTTTTATCGACCATTTTCTTTCTCAGCGCTATCTTCCGCTGTGGCCTGTTGTTGGGCTGGTGGTCGGATTTTTGTGTTTACAATTTGGTGCCGGAACACTGCACTATTTTCAGGCGCTGCGTTTCAACCATGTTGCATTGAACGTGGTTCAGCAGGTGCGCTGTGAGGTATTTCAGGCAGCCATCCGCCAGCCGTTAAGTGCGTTTGATACTCAACCGGTAGGGCAACTGATCTCAAAAGTGACCAATGATACCGAGGTTGTGAAAGACCTGTATGTGACAGTCTTGGTGACAGCATTGCGTAATATTGCCTTGATCAGCACCATGCTGGTGGCGATGTTTGCGCTCAACTGGAAGATGACGCTGGTCGCGATGGTCATGTTTCCTGCCGTGCTGACTGTGATGAGCCTGTATCAAAAACGCAGTATTCCGATAGTGCGTAAAGTGCGTAGTTTACTGGCCGGAATTAATGATGGTTTTAATGAAACGATCAGCGGTATCAGTGTTATCCAGCAAATGCGGCAAGAAGCGCGAATGGGCGAAAAGCTTTCGGCAGAAAGTCAGGCACATTACCGTGCAAGAATGCAGGCTTTGCGGTTAGATGCCTTCTTACTGCGCCCATTACTGAGCCTGATTTCAGCCTCGGTACTGAGCGGATTGTTGCTGGTATTCGGGTTTTCAGCCACCGGCAGCATTGGTGTCGGCGTGTTGTACGCATTTATTAGCTATCTTGGCCGCTTAAATGAGCCGTTGATCGAGCTGACATCACAACAATCTATGCTGCAACAAGCCATTGTTGCCGGAGAGCGTATTTTCACGTTAATGGATGCGCCGGCACAGCACTACGGTGACAGCATCCAGCCACTGGCTGATGGCCGTGTGGAAGTGTGTAACCTCAGTTTTGCTTATCATGTTGCAGAGCCGGTTTTGCAGCAGATTACACTGAATGTGCCTGACCGAGGTTTTCTGGCATTAGTTGGCCATACAGGTAGCGGAAAAAGTACGTTAGCAAGCCTGTTGATGGGCTACTATCCAGTACAAGAGGGGCAAATTTTACTGGGTGGACAACCTTTATCAACACTATCGCATGATGTTTTGCGTCATGATATTGCTATGGTGCAGCAAGACCCCGTAGTACTGGCAGCGACTGTGTATGACAACGTTGCGCTGGGGCGCGAAGTGAGTGAAGAGGCTGTTTGGGCGGTATTAAAGCAAGTTGAACTGGCTGAATTGGTTAGTGCGTTACCAGAAGGGTTGCATACCTTGTTTGGTGAGCAGGGCAATAACCTGTCTGTGGGGCAAAAACAGCTCCTCGCTCTTGCGCGAGTGCTAGTACAGCAGCCAAAAGTGCTGATTCTTGATGAGGCTACGGCAAATATTGACTCCGGCACAGAGAGATCAATTCAAACGGCATTAGCACGGGTACGCCGCTCTACAACACTGATTGTGATTGCGCACCGTTTATCCACCATTGTAGATGCCGATCAAATTGTGGTACTACACCGAGGCAATATTGCTGAACAGGGTAAGCACGCGGCGTTGTTACAGCAGCAGGGGCGATATGCGCAGATGTGGCAACTGCAGCAAGTTACCGATCAGTTGTTGCAGCAAAAAGCCGGATAGTGTTTTATACCGATACTCTACCCGTTCAGAGGGGTTTTCACCCTTGGGTAGCGTATCGGTAAACATTGGTAATAGCTGATAATGATAATAGTGAAAAAAATCAAAAATTAACCTTTGTGGGTACTCTCCTTTACCAAGCTATTTGTGGCCATGTCACCTAGCCATAACCCGATGACTAACGCAGAAAAAAACAGTACTGTAGGTAAAGAAGGCGCGACAAGTAAGGTAATCGCAGGGCCAGGGCAGATCCCCGCTAACCCCCAACCAATACCAAAAATAGCCGCTCCGCAGACCAAGCGTAGCGTGATTTTTTTACTGGCAGTATCAGGAAGCGGATCACCGCAAACTGCGGTTGAACAAGGCTTTACCCAGCGAAAATAGCCGGTAGAGAAAACGGCAAGTGCACCAAACATGACAAATGCCAGTGTCGGATCCCAGTTGCCGGTAATATCCAAAAAGTCTTGTACTTTGGCCGGATTATTCATACCCGAAACGGTTAATCCACTGCCAAACAGCACGCCACAGATAAGGCTAAACAGATAGCGCATCTTCTCTCTCCCTGTATTTAGCGGGTATTTCAGTCTATTTAATTCACGGATTTGTTTGGTTATTGTGCTTCATTAGGTATGTATCTATTACTCACAGGCTGTTAGCCAGCAAAAATATGCCGCAGTAGGTAAACCGTAATAAATCCGGTGGCCATAAACGTGCAGGTTGCAATGATAGATCGCACTGACAAACGTCCCATCCCACAAATACCGTGCCCACTGGTACAGCCATTTCCCAGCTTCGCACCAAACCCTACCAATAATCCAGCAACCACAATGAGGGGTAAGGGAGCGTTAACGGTTGAGCCTAATGTGATACCCACCAGGTTTGCGGTATACAGCGCACCTACAGCCATTCCCAGAACAAAAAGAATACGCCAAAACCACTCTTTATTGGGATGAAGCAATCCGGTGAGAATGCCACTAATACCCGCAATACGGCCTGTACTTTTAAGCAGTAACAGAGCCGATAAACCGATTATTGCGCCTCCAGTTAACCCCAATAATGCACTGCTAAATGAAAACATGTTGCCCCCTTTAATACTGGCGTACGGATACCGCATACTGAATATATCCACCACTGAGGTTTGCGCAGCGGAAACCATGGTGTTGTAATAATCGGCACGCTACAGTTCCGCGTAATCCACTTTGGCAAATCACTAAAATTTCTTTCTCTTTGGGAAGGGCTGAGAGATTTTCGCGCAAGTTATCAACCGGAATATTGATGGCATTGGGAATTTTACCGATGTTTTCCAGCTCGGTAGGATTACGGATATCTAGCAAAAACTGATCATCGCGTGGGTGTTGTACATCAGCAACATGGCAGACTGGAACATCCCCCTTTAGCTGGTTAGTCGCAACAAAAGCGGCTTGGTTCACCGCATCTTTTGCTGAACCAAAAGGTGGAGCATAGGTCAGTTCAAGGTGTTGTAAATCGGCCACACTCATTCCTGCACGCAGTGCAACGGCTAAAACGTCAATACGCTTATCAATACCATCACGCCCAACTGCCTGAGCACCAAGCAAACGGCCGCTGGAGAGTTCATAGACCAGTTTTAAACTGACAGGGTGTGCTCCCGGATAATAACCTGCATGGCTACCGGTATGAACATGAATACACTGTGCGTTAAACCCCGCCTGCTGCGCTGTCCGTAGAGTTAACCCTGTGCTGGCGGCAGCTAAAGTGAAGACTTTGCAGATAGCCGTACCTTGGGTATGGCGATAGTGTTCGGTATTGCCGAGCATATTGTCAGCGGCCATACGCCCTTGGCGATTTGCTGGCCCCGCGAGAGGCGTGACGCCAGCATTTCCAGTGACCAGATGTGTGGTTTCGATGGCATCACCAACGGCATAAATATGGGGGTCAGAGGGCTGTCGCTGTGCATTAACCTTAATGCCACCACGGGAGCCAATCTCTAATCCGGCACTGCGAGCAAGCTGGGTATCCGGCGTAACACCAATGGCTGCAATGACTAAGCCGGTTTCCAATTGTGTGGCATCGGAAAGTTGTAATAGCAGATTATCCTGTCGAGTTTCCACTGCGGTCAGACCGGTGTTCAGACGCAAATCTACAGCCTGACAAGCCAACTCCTGATGCAAAAATGCAGCCATATCCGCATCAAGGCTGGTCATTACCTGTGGTGCTAGCTCGAGTAATGTTACAGGAATCTTGCGTTCACGCAGCGCCTCGACAACCTCTAGGCCGATAAAGCCACCACCCACCACCGTTACATGTTGTTTAGATAAAGTGCTAAGTGCGGCAATAATCCGATCCATATCGGGGATATTACGTAAAGTCAGTACCTTGGGGTGATCAAATCCAGGAATTGAGGGGCGGATAGGTGATGCACCAGGGCTAAGTAGCAGCTTGTCATAATGCTCAATATATTGCTCACCGGTCAGTTTGTTCTGCACGGTGATCTGCTTAGTCTCTCGGTGAATTCTCAGTAGATTCTGTTGCAGTCTGACAGCAAGATTTTCTCGT
>CAMTGL010000136.1 GCA_947071955.1 uncultured Plesiomonas sp. | reverse complement strand
ATGCATATCGATCATTTCTAACGCTTTACCACCACCGCGCGCCACACAGGTCAGCGGGTCTTCTGCTACCACAACCGGAATACCAGTCTCTTCGGTCAGCAAACGCTCTAAATTACGCAATAACGCACCACCACCGGTCAGCACCATTCCGCGCTCAGAAATATCAGACGCGAGTTCTGGCGGGCACTGTTCCAAGGCAACCATCACCGCAGAAACAATACCGCTCAGCGGCTCTTGCAGCGCTTCGAGGATCTCATTGGAGTTCAGTGTAAAGCTGCGCGGTACACCTTCTGCCAAATTACGGCCACGCACTTCAATCTCTAG
This sequence comes from uncultured Plesiomonas sp., assembly GCA_947071955.1. Classification (GTDB taxonomy): domain Bacteria; phylum Pseudomonadota; class Gammaproteobacteria; order Enterobacterales; family CAMTGL01; genus Plesiomonas. Next base: position 5,483 of record CAMTGL010000136.1, on the reverse strand, counting down.
CACTTCATCGCCCGGATACGCCGAACCGATTTCATGCTTAATGCGCTCTGCGGTTGCTTCACCAATCAATGAACCGTAATTACGGCGCACATAATTGATAATGGCTTCATCAAAACGATCGCCACCAATACGCACGGAAGAGGAGTACACCACGCCATTCAGCGAGATAACAGCCACTTCAGTGGTACCACCCCCGATATCGATCACCATTGATCCGGTCGCTTCTGATACCGGCAAACCGGCACCAATTGCAGCGGCCATAGGCTCTTCAATCAAGAAGACTTCACGCGCACCAGCACCCAATGCCGACTCACGGATAGCACGACGCTCAACTTGGGTTGCACCAACAGGCACACACACCAGTACTCGCGGGCTTGGACGCATCATGCTGTTGCTGTGCACTTGTTTGATGAAGTGTTGCAACATTTTTTCGGTAACGAAGAAATCTGCAATAACACCATCTTTCATCGGACGGATAGCCGCAATATTGCCGGGTGTACGACCCAACATTTGTTTGGCCTCATGCCCGACCGCTGCTACGCTTTTAGCTGAACCGGAACGATCTTGGCGGATCGCAACCACCGACGGTTCATTCAATACAATGCCTTGTCCTTTCACATAGATCAGGGTGTTTGCGGTTCCCAAATCAATGGACAAGTCATTAGAAAACATGCCACGAAACTTTTTAAACATAACTAACGGCCAATCCTGAAAACTCTACCCGGAAAATTCGGGCTACTCTACCAACCACCACTGAGCTGCTCAAGACTACAGGGGGCTGATCACGCAATTCCGATGAGAATAATGCGGTCATCCTCACCAATTATATTTATTTCACTATTTTACAACTATGGTACCGACTATCGGCTGATGCAGGCAACACTGCTTAGGCTACCTGTACGCATCATCATCACAACGCCTTAATAACAACGCAGCAACCAACCATAATTATGGCTACTAAGCACGCTCAGGGCTGATGCCGGCGAAACGGTAATAAGCTGCGTTCAACCACCGGTTTAACCGGTGAGAATAACAGCCCTTGCCCCGCATAAACACCTAACTTACGTAAGTTTGCCCACTCTTGTGTAGATTGTACACCCACGGCGTATAATCGTGCCGATGTTCCTGCACATGCACCAATTAAGCTACGAACAAATAGCTGGTTCTCAGGTCTTTGATGAATATTATGCACCAAACTTGGGTGTAATTTAATAATATCAATCTGCAACAGCTTAATATAAAACGTATTAACCACTGTTAAACCTGCTTGGTTAATAACAAGTTTACAGTCCATACCTTTTAGAAAACGGGCCGGAACACGTAATCTGTCGATATGTTGACACAAATCTGCCTCTGCAAGTTCCAAAAATAATCGTTGTCTGATCTCTCTGGGTTGCTGCATCAGTAGATCACGAAGCCAATATTGAAACGATTTTCGCAATAACGCATCAACCGTCAGACTAATAGCCACACCTTCATGCGCGGGTATTTTGGCGAGCAATTGGATAGCCATCAACATAATTTCACGATCAAATCGCTCAGCTAATCCTAACTGCTTGACCATTGGCATAAATTCAACCAAACGCAACCAGTTTCCTTGTTCATCACGAATACGGACAAACAACTCCACCTGTTCTGATGCGCCATCACGGGTAAAAATAGTCTGGGTAAACGGGTGCAGTGCATGCTGTGACAGCGCATTTTCCAACAAGGTTCTCCAGCGCACTGAACCACGGCTTGGCTGATCATCGGCTGCTGACTTACTGCTGGCAAACCAGCTGTTAGTGCCCTGCAAAGAGGCCGATCGTACGGCCATTTCGGCTTCATCCATCACGTTTTCTAAAATATCACCCTGATGAAAACCGACAATACCGATGAATAAAAATGCCTCTGAATACACACCATGCGGCAAAGGGAGTTGCTGCACCATTTTTAACATCTGTTCAGCTAACTGCCCCGCCTCTTTGATATTTTGCTGCGGTAAAATAGCGGCAAAATCACCATCAAAATAGCGGGCTAATAACCCATTTGGAATCCGCAGTACAAAGGTAGAAAGTTGGGCAACTAAATCCTGAATCAGGGTATCGGCCACCTTATCACTTAACTCATGGCGTAATACATCAATATCGGCCAAACGCACTACCATCACACTGCCCTGACTGTCAGGCTCATCCAATAAGGCCGAGAGCTGATTATCAAAAAACATGCGATTAGATACGCCGGTAAGCTGGTCTAAAAAGGTGTGCGAGCGAATAAAGGTATCGAAACGGCTGCGCTCTTGGCGGGCATCTTGCAACTCCACCATCAACCTGTCGAGCACAATACTGGCTGATTGCGGCCATTCACGGGGATCACGCTGCGGGATATCTTCAATCCCTTTATTGAGAATCAGCCTAGCACGATCTTCGAGAATTTCAGCGCCAATTAACTGTTCGCGCAGCCAGTTTAGCCCCAAAATAAGGCCAATCAACACTAATCCGGCAGCCAGTGAGATAGATGACATCGAAACCATCGAATAGGTGTAGTCCACCAGCGGATCGGCGGCAGTAATATTGACAGTTAAGCCCGGGTCAAGCAGCAATGGGTAACTGTAGTGAACCAGCAGATCATTGGGCAGGTGATGGAGGCTTTTACCATCATACTGGTACAGCACATTTTTTCCGTCAGTGATGACCAATGAGCGCACTTGTGCGGCCATCAAAATCGGTGGCAGCCAGTTTTTAAGATCAGCAGGCCCATGCTCATGGGTTTTTTGATCAACCACAGTCACCACAGTTTGCCAGCGGTGGGTTATCTGATCTTCGGCCAGCTGCCGAAAACCGATAGTGCCGCCAATAAGCATAACAACCACGGCCAAACCGACAAATGAGCTAACAAATGCCACAAACCGAGTGGTAAAACGCATCCTTGTTCTTCCATAATAGTTGTGTTGGCGTGTGTCATTGCAGCCGTTGCCCGTTTTTAACAAACTATGTTTACGTTGCACAGCCACATCAAAAAAGAGAGCGAATAATACATAACGGGCATCCCCGTTACAGCACGATCCGTATTGTTATTATTGTGCAGCAAATAACGGTTTTTCTCTAGGTTTACTGACAATCGAAATGAGACTTCTTTTAATTTAGCGAAATAACGTTTTTTTATGCATAAATTTGCCATTTATTATTATTGAATTATACAGTAATCACTGATTTTCCAACCAAGAGAGTCCGCCGCATGAAAGCCCTTATTCTTGAACAGCACCCGCAACGCACGCAGGCTACGGTCACCGAGGTTGATAGCTCTTTCTTACCTGAACAAGATGTGACAGTACAGGTTCAATGGTCTTCCCTGAACTATAAAGATGCACTGGCTATTACCGGAAGTGGAAAAATCATTCGCCAGTTTCCGATGATCCCCGGTATTGATTTTGCCGGTACGGTACTTAGCTCAGCAGATACCCGCTATCAGGTTGGCGATCAGGTGGTATTGACCGGATGGGGCGTTGGTGAACAGCACTTTGGCGGATTGGCTGAGCAGGCGCGTGTTAACGCAGACTGGCTTGTCCCCTTACACAGTGAGCTAAGCGCGCGGGATGCCATGATTATCGGCACCGCTGGGCTAACCGCCATGCTGTGTGTGATGGCTCTCGAACAAGGCGGTATTACACCCTCAATGGGTGAGATAGTCGTTACCGGCGCGAGCGGCGGGGTTGGGAGCGTGGCAGTACAATTGCTGAGTCTGCTAGGTTATCAGGTAGTTGCCGTCACTGGGCGGGCTGATAATCACGCTTACCTGCAAGCGCTTGGCGCGCATCGGGTGATTACGCGCGAAACACTGAGTGCAGTATCACGCCCGCTAGAAAAACAGTGCTGGGCGGGGGCAATTGATACTGTTGGCTCGCAAACACTCGCCAGCATGCTGGCACAAATGCAATACGGTGCAACCGTTGCGGCCTGTGGGTTGGCAGGGGGCGCTGATTTACCAACCTCTGTAATGCCATTTATTCTGCGTAACGTGCGTTTACAAGGCGTTGATTCTGTCAACGCACCTTATGCCCGACGTATTGCGGCATGGGAGCGTTTAGCTACTTTGCTGCCACGGGAATTTTACCCACAGGTAGCGCATGAAATTACGCTTGAGCAGGCCCCAGACTATGCCGCTCGACTATTGGCAAATCAAATCACCGGTCGCGTGCTGGTGAATATTGCCAATAATATTGCAGTCGATACGCCAAAATAAAAACACTCTGTTTTATATTTATCGACCATGAATACAATATTGTCTGAATATATTGCGCTATATCAACGAATCTAATGCGTAAAGACTTACAATTATCAGCAATTAAGTCAGTTTGATTTTATCGGAGGCCATTTGCCTCCGTTTTTTTTATCTTTTTCTCTTCTCTGATCCCTTGTATTGTTTTATTTTTCTGAGTTTTCTTTTCTCTCTCTTCAGCCCATGCGGAAAATTATCACCCGCCGTAAATAAGCTTTTGTCTTTTGTTTTTATCCTTTGCTTGCATCCTTCCAAAATAAATACGCTTTATTGCTTTTATAGCGATAACTTATTTAAAACAATTTCACAAAATAACAACTACAATAACTTTACCGGTACACATTAAAACGGTTAATTTATCTGCATAACGATAACTGCCGTATGCACAGTACGTATTTGCTGATTGGCATGGCCCACACCTGTTGGTTTCCCCTTACGTTAACCGGAGATTTGTTATGCTGATCCGCCGTATTGCCCCTGATCATCTGACTGAGCAACATGTCACGCCTGAACACCTCTACTATTCACGCCGTGATGTCTTAAAAGCGCTGGGGATCACCACCACGGCGCTCAGTTTACCCATCAGCGCACAAGCTTCATTGCTCGATATTTTTGCAGATAAACCGGTATCTGCCGCCACAGCCACACGTTCAGCACTGAATTTTAGCCGCCCCGCCGAGTACCAGAACGGACTGGCTTTGACACCGGAAGCCAAAGTGATCGGCTATAACAATTTTTATGAGTTTGGGCTGGATAAAGCCGCGCCGCAGGCCAATGCCCAGCAACTGGTCACTACGCCGTGGCAGTTAAAAATTGATGGCGAAGTGGAGAAACCACAAGTATTTGATAGCCATGATCTGCTGACGCGTTTTCCGCTACAAGAGCGCATTTATCGTCTGCGCTGTGTAGAGGCATGGTCAATGGTGATCCCGTGGATAGGCTTTGAGCTTGGCGCGCTGTTACGGGCAGTACAACCCACCAGCCGAGCTAAATATGTCGCGTTTCAGACTTTGTATGATCCTGCTCAGATGCCAGGGCAAGCCAATGCAGGTATCGGCGGTAATATTGAGTACCCGTATGTCGAGGGCCTACGGATCGATGAGGCGATGCACCCGCTGACGATGTTGGCGGTCGGCTTGTACGGTTCAACGTTACCACCGCAAAATGGCGCACCAATCAGGTTGGTTATTCCGTGGAAATATGGTTTTAAAAGCATTAAATCCATT
>CAMTGL010000135.1 GCA_947071955.1 uncultured Plesiomonas sp. | reverse complement strand
TTATTACGCAAAGAGGCTATTTGCAGTATGACATTTAATGAAAATATAGTTGCAATAAATGCAAGTATTGCTGAGGTATTATTTTTGTGTAGATCAGTTTTTAAACTCAATGCAAAATTAATAAAATGATGAGTAATTTCTAAAATAAGCTCATTACCCCACATCCACACTCTGACACAGAAGTTGTATTTGCACACCCATATCCCAACGCTCAATAGAAGAGTGTAAATACAACTCCCCGCCCATCAGCAATATTTGCTCTGCGGTCGTGTTTGCCGAGTCTGGCATCTGTAATAGCCAATAACTGCCCTGTTTGTTCAATGGTGTATTTTGTGCAGATAACGTCACGGCTTTTAATTGTGCTGATGCTGCCACATCCTGTGTGGAGATTGCAGTATACAGCATTAACTGGCTCTTTGGCGGTGCGGTGATTTTAATCCGCGCAGGAATGGGTTGCTGGCGCTTAGAGAGCACTACACCGTTGGAAAATAAGTAGCCTCCATTTCCATCAAGTATCGCCCATCCGGTACTGTTTTTAACTGTCCGTAATAAACCAAAATTTAGGGGAGAGAGGATCTCCATCTGAACGCCTGAGCAGCCTGCCGATACAGGAGTAATAAGCAGACTGCTGATCGTTATACAAATCAAGAAAATGTTTCGCCAGAGGATCTGCATATCAGCCCCTCATTACCGAGCCATCAGGTAAAATAATGATATTGATATCACTGGTTTCAATGCCCTTTAAAATATTAAACGGTAACATGACCGATTTTTTTTGCGCTTCAGAAAGTACGTTCTGCGGGTTAATACGCAGTTGCCATTTACCGATATAGAGCGAATCCACACTGTAATAACCGTCTGATAACGTCTCTGTTTCTGCCTGTACACGCCCGTTTGGATTCAGAAACTGTATTTTCATCCCCTCAATCGGTACGCTATCACCCTGACTATTTTTTCGCCGAACCACGCCACTGATGGTTTTACTGTTTAACACTTTAAGTGTAATGGGTATGGTCTGCCCTGCTCGTGGCCAAATTTCAACTTTCGGATATTCAGGTATCAAAAATGGATCAGGTAATGCGTCGGTATCTATTTTCAAGGTAGCCGGATTATTGGCAGCTAATTTCCCTAAGACTATTTTTCCTGATTGATCGGAAAGTCTATCTTGACTAACGTCATTGACTGATATGCCTATCTGGTTAAGCGGTGAAATCTGACCATCATCATCTTGTTTTTGCAATACCACTGCAGCACTGCCGCTGTACATATCCTTTGATGATTGCAACGTGAGCCCCTGATCAGATTGATAACCTAACTCAAAACTTAATCCGGCAGAGAGAGTATATTCCCCTTCTGTGGTTCGCGAGACACCCACTGACAGGGTTGAAAAATTTAAGTCCTGATTGATATAGAGCGCCGATCCCACACCACCATGTGGGGTATACGATAACGCAACGCTGGCTGAGTTATTATCGTTATAGCGCCACAATGCGGAGAAATTGGCAGACTCAAAGGCGGTTTGTGGGCCAAGGTTGTATTCTGCTTCAGCGCGAAAATCGAACAAATCTTGCTGGTAGGAAGCTAATAATCGATACTGTTTTTCCGGTTGACTGGCAATGTTTTGTGTTTTTTCCTGTTGATAATCAAAAAAGTGAGTGAAAAAAACACGTCCTAGCCGATGACTGTAATTCAATTCAGCATCAAATTGTTGATTGCCACTGTAGGTCTGTTCGGTGCTCAACGCTATCGAAGCATAGCCTAGCGCATCAGTAAGTGAGTTGAGCGGTAACCCGACACGCGCTTTAATACGATCACGCACCAATCCCATGCCCGATAAACTATGTGCAGAGAGATAATCAGCTGCATAATGCTCATAATCCATGCTCAGAGGTAAAAAGCGCAACGGCACATAAATCCGGCCATAATACCCTTGACCAGCCCCTTTTTGTTGCACTATCCCCCCCAATAAACTGACATTATTCAGCACCGGCCGCAATTCCACCCCGTAGTAATCTTGTGCTATTGCTGAATACTGTGGCGGTACGGGATTGGGAGAATGCAGATTAGCTAATGGTGTTAGAGCTGATACTGGCGCATTCGTCATCGGCAATACGCTGCGGTTATTCAACTCGCTACGCGCCACAAACGCGCCGATACTCAGCCAATGGCTCACGCCATAATCCAGTTGTAGATTGCCTACTGTGCCGACTTGTCGGCTGTTTGGGCTGCTCTCTTCATCAATACCCAGCATGGTGTGCTGGTTTTGTGCCAGATAGCCGTATGACTGAAATTCACCCGGCGGCACAATATTGCTACTGATATCTTTTTGGTAGTTCACTTCACGCATCTGCCCTTGCGGGCCATACAACACCACTTTGACCTGATTGTTACCATAGCCAATTGGAATATTGGTAAAACGAAAACGCCCATCGGTGCCAATTTGCTGGAAACTGTACAATTGCATGCCAACATATAATTCAGCTTGCCACCCCACAGGGGCATCCCCTTCAATTTCAGTGGCATCAAAATTGGTTGTCCGGCTCAGCGGGGCTGCTTGAAAACGTACACCGCGCCCGTCAGGAACAGATCCGACTAACGGCACGCTCTGCCCGCTCACATCACCAAACTGCACATCGTAAAGGGAAGCGATACCAAACACATTACCGCGTAAATCTTGCCGCCCCGATTGTAGCCTGACATGTTCAAATGGCTTTGCTGCCGAGCCGCTGGTCACCAGAACATTGGTCATGTACAAAGCTTCGCTCATTAACAACATATTGTACTGATTGCTGAATGTATTTTGCGCGCTCATGCCCCATGCCAAATCAATATCAGCGTGTGGTGATCCTAAAAGCTGATAGTCATAATTAACCACCACAGGTTCAACCGGATCAATTTCGTTCTCTTGCGGATTTTGCCAACGGTACTCACGAGCTACCCGCAGATCCCGCGGCCATGGTCGTGTCGTGGTCAGATTTAAGGTTTGTATATCGGCAGAAAATTGCGTAGTAGCTTCAAATGCAGCGTTAAACAGTGAGGACAAAACAAAAACCTGCCCATCATGTTCAATGACTTCACTATCATGCAATGGCCGCGTTTCACTGGTCATCGCCACACGCTGTTTAGTGATATCAATATTTAAAAATTGCTCAGTATTGTTTATCCGCAGCTGCAATGTTGCCGGGTCAGGCTGCTCTACCGTCGCCTCGCCAGCCTGTAGCAGTGCGCCCGCAGGTAAATAGAGCTGACCTGCCGCATCAACGCCCACATCCACAAAGTCATCTGCAACATTCCCGTTAATGTGCAGTTCAGCCAAATACCACGTTAGCGCATTGGCAACATCTGCATTTTCCGGCATCGAAACGTCGGCAGTAGAAGGTAATGGCGCAACAGCAAGTGGTTCAGTAGGTGCTGCCAATGCCGTCTCCCCCCCATTTGTATTACTCTCCGTACGACTTCCGTTCTCGACATTACTGCGGGCATACAACTGCTGACTGACGCTTAGGCAGTATACGAACAGTAATATGATCCCGAGCAGTCGGTGAAGGGGCATCACTCTTGTCACAATGCAATACCGTCAGCTGCTGCACTGCTCTTGTGCCGGTGCACCTTGTGCAGGGAAGTGATCCCAAATTCTCAAGCAGTAATTCCCTTTTGCTTTTGCGGTAAATTTTCCACGTGGCATCCGCACTTTTGTCTCTTTGCTGCTCGGTTGCAGGTGTAACCGCCCGCTGCTGACGACTTCATCGGTGGCTTTATCCACCAGCTGCACTAAGCCGACAAAACTGACGCCCGCCATTTTTTTTGTCACGGGAAAGTAGCCGAAAAAGTCGGGGTCTTTCGGGGTATAGACCAGCGGTTGAGCGGTGATCATCGGCGTATCTATCTGATGGCGCAGATAAATAGTGATCGGTAAGACAGGTACAACCGGAATAGATACCGCTACGGCAGAACTGGCCTCTTTATTTTGTGCCTCAGTGCTGCGAACTGGATTCGGGCGGCGCTGTGCCGATACGTTCACTTGCAACACATATTCACCGGGCGAAAGTTGCTCAAGATTGCGGGCAGAGATCCGCATCGGCAGTGTCCGGTTTGCCGGAACGCGCGCCCTTTCTGGTGCCCAACGGATAAACTCAGCCCCATCTTTGGCGGTTGCCGCGCCGGTAAATTTAATTGACTGCAACGCAAATTCAGTCGGCGTTCGCCCTAAATTAACCAGTTCGATAAAAGAGGAGCGCTGCGAGTCATCAAGTACGACCAAATTATCAGAGAGCGCGACCGAAAGAACGTTATCGCCCTCTAAGCGTGAAGCTGCCTCAACCTCGGGCAATAACATCAACACAAAACACATCAAATAAAATGATTTCACCATCTGTTACTCTTCCTGAATGTCAGCGGCACACATTAAAAAAGCACAACACGCTCACGCCTGTTGTGCTTGATTTTTCGTTATATTTGCTTGTCGTTTGCAACGATACCAATCAGATTTTTAGTAATGTATCCACCGTAGTTACTGCTATTTAAGTTATTTGGAATAGTCAGTACACCACCCAGATAAAAGCGGCCAGTCCCATTCGTGATAATCGGCGTCAGTGTCGATGCTGTTACCGTTGCTCTTAACGCCGCATCAGCTGCGGGTTTAAGAATACCAGCCGCAAATTTCGTGGATGCCTGCCCTACAAACTCGACATTGGTATTGTTACTCAACACAACATCAGCCAATGTACCATCTGGCGCTAATGAACCGGTAAGATCACATGCTCCCGCAGAGGCTGGGTTATAGCCTTTCGATAACGCTACACCGCTATCAGAAGAGGTTGCTGTATTACTTGCATCAGCCACAAGCGTGATCGTTGTTACATTTGAACGACCACCAGTTGCCACTTTCCAAACACCAAAGTTTAAATCTGTACAGGTAAGTGTTAACACGGGCGCAATACCTGCGTAAGCATTTACTGTCGCATCATCGGTGTGTGCAAGTGCACTGCCAGCAAAGAACAACATACCTGTCGCGATCGCACTAATACGAATAGATTTATGCATTGTCATATCCTTTATCTCCTTCACGTCTCTTCCTATCCGGAAGAGGTTAACGGCTTTCCGTATTCCACGGCGCTTACGGTATGCAGGCTGATACCCCACCAAATCACCCAAGGCGTGAATTTCAGCAAAGAGACGTACTAAGGCCTTTCCCGCAGTACATCTTTATCCATACCGAATGTTTTAATGGCCAGACTTCACAGCCATCACCGCAAAGTCTACGTAACGAAAAAGGATTTAGGCTGACAACTTCTAACGCAAAAACTGACCGGCAATCGGCAAAATACTGACGTAAAAATGTCTGTGTGCATCCACACAGACATCAAGATATTTATCACAGAGATGAAAACAAAAGGCGGGGATATTGAAAGAATCGAAACGCAGTATGACTACAAACTACAAGTTACTCACCCCATCAAGCAATACACCCATTGGGTTAACCGTGTTGTACTCGCCGTAACTCTCTTTGCCGATATTATCTGGGATCATCAGTTTGCCTCCGACATAAAAAATGGCAACACCGTCTTTAATCTGAGGTTTAGAGGTAGAGAAGTGTAAGTCGGCCTGCAGTGCGGCAGACGGTTTTCCAGAGTGCGTTTGTCTAGGCTGAATATCATGCTCCATGCCCACAAATGCCAGCCCTTTATCACCGACTGCGGAAATAGACGCTTCGTAGGTCTGTAAATCATTGATGCCATCAAGCTGGCATATTGAGGCGGCTGGCGCAGTACCGGATGCCGATAATGTGGCCCTTCCCCCTTCGCGATGCACTTGTGTTTTTGCTGTGGCGGCA
>CAMTGL010000134.1 GCA_947071955.1 uncultured Plesiomonas sp. | reverse complement strand
CAACACCTTACAATCGATACTCACGAACATCAGTTACCTGTCCTGCATAATGGCCTATCGGCGTTATATCACGCTGAAGGCGAATATGCTTACGCTGACCTTGCGGTCAGCCACACACTAGCGGCACTGCGTAACGGATTTCGTCAGGGGTTGCAGCCGATTAATACCCAGTATGATTGGCGGCCTCTGGTGCATGAAATGCGCCTGTTTAAATCAGAGGCTGAAATTGCACTGATGCGAACGGCGGCTGAGATATCAGCCCGTGGGCATTGCCGGGCGATGCAGTGTGCGCGTCCGGGGTTGTTTGAATATCATCTAGAAGCTGAAATTCACCACGAATTTAACCGTAGCGGCGCACGCTTTCCTGCCTACGGTACGATTGTTGGCCGCGGCGATAATGGCTGTATTTTACATTACACCGAAAATGAGAGTGAGCTACGCGAAGGTGATCTGGTTTTGATTGATGCCGGTGCTGAGTATCAAGGCTATGCCGGTGATATTACCCGTACGTTTCCTGTCAGCGGCACATTCTCACCGGAACAGCGCGCCCTGTACGACATCGTACTGCGCGCCGAGTTAGCCGCCATTGAGCACCTGATCCCCGGAAATTCAATTAAATCAGCTAACGATATCGTGATAAACATCATGGTCGAAGGCTTGGTCAAGCTTGGTATTTTGCACGGTGATATTGCTACGCTGATTACCGAAAAAGCCTATCAGCCATTTTATATGCACGGTTTAAGCCACTGGCTTGGGCTGGATGTGCACGATGTGGGAGATTACCAGAGCCCTGCACGTGATCGCATTTTACAAGCGGGCATGGTCATTACTGTTGAGCCAGGTTTATATATCGCACCCGATGCAAATGTACCGGCTCAATATCGCGGAATCGGGATCCGCATTGAGGATGACTTGCTTATTACTGCACAAGGCAATGATGTATTGACCGCAGGCGTACCCAAACAGATTGATGATATTGAAGCACTGATGGCCAGCGCCGAACATCGTCAACAGGGGGCATAAGTGATGCCTGCTTCAGTCATTATTGTGGGTGGAGCCATGGCGGGCGCAACACTGGCGATCGCTTTGGATACCCTGTGCCAAGGGCAGGTACACATTGATATCATTGAAGCGCAAGCACCGGAGACCATGTCAGGCTCCGGTTTTGATGCGCGTAGCATTGCACTGGCGCACGGTACCTGCCGGCAACTCACGGCTATCGGGTTGTGGCCAGCACTGCAGGCACAGGCTGAACCCATCACCCAGATCCACGTTTCGGATCGTGGGCATGCAGGAATGGTCGAGCTCCATGCCAATGAGTATGGGCTAGATGCACTCGGGCATGTGGTTGGTTTAACCGGTGTGGGCGAGGTACTACTGCAGCAGTTGCATCAGCGCCCCGCAATTCACTGGCACTGCCCAGACAGCGTTGAACACATTCAACGCACAACCGAACAGGTCAACGTAACCTTGCACAGTGGCCGCACACTTACCGCTCAACTGCTGGTGGCCGCTGATGGAACGCACTCAACGGTATTACAGGCTTGTCAGGCTAAAACTCAACACCAGCCGTATGATCAGGTGGCCATTATTGCCAACGTACAGACCGCCTTGCCACATCAGGGGCGCGCATTTGAGCGCTTTACCCCCCATGGCCCGCTGGCGCTGCTTCCTGTTAACCTTGCAGCCGGGCGCGGACACACTTGTTCGCTGGTATGGTGTCACCCTTTGGCTGCACAATCGTCGGTGTTAGGTTGGAGTGAGAGTGAATTTCTCCATCAATTGCAACAAGCTTTTGGCTGGTGGTTAGGTCGAGTTACTCATGTAAGTCCGCGTAGCGCTTACCCACTAAGCCTGCGTTATCCGACACAACATATTCACCATCGGGTTGCTATTGTCGGGAATGCGGCACAAATGCTGCACCCCATCGCTGGGCAGGGCTTTAATTTGGGGCTGCGTGATGTGATGACATTGGCGCACACGCTTGCTGACGCGCTAGAAAACGGCAAAACCGATCTCGGCAGCTATCCGGTTCTCAGTACGTATCAGCAACAGCGCCGCCAAGATCAGCACAACACTATTGCCGTGACTGACGGTCTGCTGCACCTGTTTGCCAATAGCTATCTTCCATTGGTTGCAGGGCGTAATCTGGGGTTAATGGCTATGCAGCACTGCACGCCATGGCGTGAATCATTAGCCCGAAAAATGCTCGGGTAGTCAGCATTTGCCGCTATGCGATTTATCATCGGTTATATATAAGTGCTCTTTTATACCCAACAACGGTATTTTCCACTGAGCATACTTTTACTGAACATACAGCGTAACGGCATATAACAACAAAACGTTGGGGGGATGCAGAGCTGTTCAGTGCATTTTTTTCCATTGATAAAACAAGAGGTTACTGCAGTGCAAGCATTTGATATTGTCATTATTGGCGGCGGAATGGTTGGGTTAACTCTGGCCGCCGCACTGCAAGACAGCCCATTGCGGATTGCCGTACTTGAAAGTCAGCAACCCGATACCACGCTGACCGATGAGCCTGATGTACGCGTTTCAGCCCTGAATCTGGCCAGCCAAAATATCCTCACTCATCTTGATGTCTGGCCGCGGATTGAACCACACCGCACCGCGTCTTATCAGCGAATGGAAGTCTGGGAGCAAGACAGCTTTGGCCGAATAGATTTCACCGCTGATGAAATTGCCGTTCCTGCATTAGGCCACATTATCGAAAACCGAGTCATACAGCTTGCGTTGTGGGAAAAAGTCAGCACTCAGAGCAATGTCACCCTGATTGTGCCCGCCACATTACAACAGGCGGTATTTGGCGATAGCGAAGCATTTCTTACTCTGGATAACGGACAAATGCTGACCACTCGCTTGCTGGTTGGCGCTGATGGCGCGCACTCATGGCTGCGTCAGCAGGCCGATATTCCACTGACATTTTGGGATTACGGCCACAGCGCACTGGTGGCTAACGTTCGGGTTGAGCAGCCGCATCAGCAATGTGCCCGCCAGATTTTCCGCCCACAAGGGCCGCTGGCTTTTTTACCGCTGAATGCACCGGATCTTTGCTCTATCGTCTGGTCATTACCTCCGGCAGAGGCCGAGCGATTGCAAGCGATGCCAGAGCACGAATTCAATGCAGCCCTGACCGCTGCCTTTGATGCTCGCCTAGGGCGCTGTCAGGTGATGTCGGTGCGTAAAACTATTCCACTGACCGCCAGATACGCCCGCAGTTTTGCCGCACACCGAGTTGCCCTGGTGGGGGATGCCGCACACACGATCCACCCGTTAGCCGGACAAGGCGTAAACCTTGGTCTGCAAGATGCCGCAGCACTGGCACAAGAGCTGGTGCGCTTGCAGCAAAGTGGTAAAGATATTGGTCGCCATCACCACCTGCGCCGTTACGAGCGCTGGCGTAAAAGTGAGGCGGCACTGATGCTGGCCAGCATGCAAGGGTTCAAAACATTGTTTGATGGTGCAAATCCGGCAAAAAAATTACTGCGTGATATTGGGTTACTGCTAGCCGACAACCTACCCGGCGTAAAACCACGTTTGATTCGCCATGCTTGCGGTTTAAGTGGCGAACTCCCGACACTGGCAAAACCCGCTACACTTGCCACAACATCTGTGGCGAGCGTTAAGCGCGAGCACTAGTGTTGTGTACTCGCCTTGTCAGCATTCGCCATGTAAGTATGACTCAAACATGGCGCGACTAAGCTCATCGTGTACATACCGACAGTCTGCAATATTATTTGCACCTGATATCACCGTGGTAAGGATTGTAAACTATGCCCTCATCCGACACTTGGCAGCCAGATACCTCCGCACTGCACAAACAATATTCCGCCACTGACATCAGCCATGCTGTCGGGGCACGCTTGCGTGAATTGGGCTGGCATATTGCCACCGCAGAGTCTTGTACCGGCGGTGGGATCATCACCGCGTTGACCGAGATTGCTGGCAGCTCAGATTATGTTGATCGCGGCTTTATCACCTACACCAACCAGTCAAAACACCAGATGCTCGGTGTCTCGTGGCTGACGCTTGATACTTATGGCGCAGTCAGTGAACCGACCGTCTGCGAAATGGTGCATGGCGCATTGCACATGTCAGAGGCCGATGTTGCAATTGCTGTCAGTGGTATTGCAGGGCCTGCCGGTGGTTCAGTAGAAAAGCCTGTTGGTACAGTCTGGTTTGCCTTTGCAAGTCGTACAGGCCGTACGCTAGCTTGCCAACAGCATTTTTCGGGGGATAGAGCACTTGTCCGTATGCAAGCGGTGCATTTTGCGCTGCAAACCCTGCTAAATGAATTTCTCTTTTAAACAGGGCTTGATACTGTATGACTATACAGTATACTGACACCCAACAAAACGAGTGACTGATGCGTGGGGATACATAATGGACGAAAATAAACAAAAAGCACTGGCTGCAGCGTTAGGACAAATCGAGAAGCAATTTGGTAAAGGCTCAATCATGCGTTTGGGCGATACCAAAACGCTTGATATTGAATCTGTCTCTACCGGTTCATTAGGCCTCGATATTGCGCTGGGCATCGGCGGTTTGCCGATGGGCCGAGTCGTTGAAATTTTTGGTCCTGAATCCTCAGGTAAAACTACCCTGACACTGTCAGTGATTGCTCAAGCACAACGTGCTGGCAAAACCTGTGCATTTATTGATGCCGAGCATGCGCTCGATCCACTGTATGCCGCAAAACTGGGCGTACAAGTTGATGATCTGCTGATCTCTCAGCCAGATACCGGCGAGCAAGCATTAGAAATTTGTGATGCACTGGTTCGCTCCGGCGCGGTAGATGTCATCATTGTTGACTCCGTTGCTGCACTGACACCAAAAGCTGAAATTGAAGGCGAAATGGGTGACTCACATGTCGGCCTACAAGCGCGTTTAATGTCACAAGCACTGCGTAAACTGACCGGTAACATCAAAAGTGCCAACTGTCTGGTGATTTTCATCAACCAGATCCGTATGAAAATTGGTGTTATGTTCGGTAACCCTGAAACCACTACCGGTGGTAACGCACTGAAGTTTTATGCCTCTGTACGCCTTGATATCCGCCGTATTGGTGCGGTAAAAGAGGGCGACGAGGTTGTTGGTAACGAAACCCGCGTTAAAGTTGTTAAAAACAAAGTATCGCCACCTTTCCGTCAGGCTGAATTCCAGATTATCTATGGCGGCGGGATCTCAAAAGAGGGTGAGCTGATCGATCTGGGCGTAAAACATAAACTGATTGAAAAATCAGGCGCATGGTACAGCTATCAGGGCGACAAAATCGGTCAGGGTAAAGCAAACTCCATGAAATACCTGCAAGAGCACGCAGAGATCGGTCAAGAGATCGATGTGAAACTGCGTGAATTGCTGCTGACCAGTACCGAAGGTGCGGTGAGTGAAACTGAAAAAGCCGATGATGCTGATGACAGCCTGAACGACGAATTTTAATGAATACCGCGTTACTTAACAGCGCGCTGCGACTTTTAGCGCAGCGCGAACATAGCCAGACCGAACTGCGCCGCAAATTAGCGGCGCTGTTTATTTCAGAACCTGCTACTGATGATGACTCATCCGCAGAGACCCTGTTCTCAGAATCGGCGGATCCCTCGCGTGAACAAAGGGCTGCTTACAAGCCCGCACATACCGCATCGAGTTTTACTGCAAAAGCTAAATCTGCCCGTCGCCAACCGGCCAAAGCTACACTGCACTTCACTACACAAAGCGCTCTGCCTACAACACAAGTGGCTTTTGATCTGGCGCTTGATGAGGTTCTCGAACACTGCGAACAACAGCACTGGGTTGATGACCACCGCTTTGCCGAGCTGTTTATTCGTAGCCGCAGCCATAAAGGGCATGGTCCGCGCCGTATCGAACAAGAGCTGCGTCAACGCGGAGTCAGTGGTGAAATCATTCAAAATGCA
>CAMTGL010000133.1 GCA_947071955.1 uncultured Plesiomonas sp. | reverse complement strand
CCGAAGTGGATTTTCGAACGCTGTTTTTAACGGATACCCCGCTCATGGATGTGCGTGCGCCGGTTGAATATTTGCAAGGTGCATTCCCGACTTCGGTTAACTTGCCGCTGATGAATGATCGTGAGCGGGAGGCAGTCGGGATCTGTTACAAAGAGGAAGGCCCTGAGCGCGCGCTGCGTTTAGGGCATAATTTGGTGCGCGATGATGTAAAAGGCGCGCGTCTTGCTGCCTGGGCAGCCTATTGTCATACGCATCCGCACGGCTACATGTACTGTTTTCGCGGCGGTCAGCGCTCACACATTACCCAAGCATGGTTGAAAGAAGCGGGGGTGGATTACCCGCTGATTGAAGGTGGCTACAAAGCTTTGCGCCGTTTTTTAATGGAACAGACCGTTGAAGCGGCAAAATTGCCGGTAACACTGATTGGCGGCAACACCGGCAGCGGTAAAACGCGCCTGATTAAATCACTGCCAAACAGTGCTGATCTGGAAGGCGCAGCCCGTCACCGTGGTTCCTCTTTTGGCCGGATGGTGGTTGATCAATCTACTCAAATTGGGTTTGAAAATCAGTTGGCCATTGAGCTGCTTAAGTGTATGGACATAGGCGCAACCTCATTGGTGCTTGAGGATGAGGGGCGGATTATCGGCTCGGCACACGTACCGCTAGAGCTGTTCGAGTCAATGACCGAAGCGAAAATTGCCGTTATTGAAGACCCTGTGGATGTTCGGTTAGTTCGCCTGCGCGAAGAGTACGTCGATTTCATGCTAAACGGTTTTATCAGTGTGTATGGTGAACAACAAGGTTGGATGCAGTTTGCCGACTATCTGCGTCATGGCTTATTTGGCATTCGTAAGCGCTTAGGAATGACCCGCTTTCAAGAGATCACCGAGCTGCTGGAAAATGCACTGGTTCAGCATCAGCAGGGCCAGTCGGCTGACGTACACATGAGCTGGTTAACGCCGTTACTGGTTGAGTATTACGACCCGATGTACCAGTATCAACTGGGCAAAAAAGCCGATCGTATCTGTTTTAAGGGTACGTATCAGGATGTTGAGGCATTCTTGAAAGATCAGGGTATTTAACCCATATTGGGTGAGTACTTTTTACGTTATAACACAGGCCGCATTGCACGTTTAGGTGGCCTGTGCTTCACGGTTTATGCTGTATATCACAAAGCGATTTATCATAAAGGTTGTCAATGCGTCTTTTCATCGCGGAAAAACCCAGTCTTGGTCGTGCTATTGCCGATGTATTGCCAAAACCACACCGAAAGCAAGATGGCTATATTGAGTGTGGTGAGGGAAATGTGGTGAGTTGGTGTATCGGCCACTTGCTTGAGCAGGCCGAACCTGATGCTTATGGCGAGCAGTACGCACGCTGGAATTTACTGCATTTACCAATAGTTCCGCAAAAATGGCAGTTGCAACCGAAACCCTCCTCCCGCAAACAGCTCAACGTATTGGCCTCATTGGTCAAAAAGGCGACACAAATTGTCCATGCCGGTGACCCTGACCGAGAAGGGCAACTTTTGGTGGATGAAGTGCTGCAATACCTGCCGTTATCGGCAGCGGCTGCAACGGATATTCAGCGTTGCCTGATTAATGATTTAAACCCTTCGGCTGTTACGCGGGCGATTAGCCGCTTGCGGCCTAATCGGGAGTTTATCCCCCTGTGTGTTTCCGCACTGGCGCGTGCGCGTGCCGATTGGCTATATGGCATAAACATGACCCGTGCCTACACACTGCTTGGCCAGCGGGCAGGTTACAAGGGTGTGCTTTCGGTTGGTCGGGTACAGACCCCGATTTTGGGCTTAGTGGTGCGGCGTGATGAAGAGATAGAGCACTTTATCCCCCGAACCTATTATGAAGTGCGGGCGCATATTCAAACACCTACCCACGAAACCTTCTGCGCACAGTGGCAGCCGAGTGAAGCCACTGAGCCCTATCAGGATGAAGAGGGGCGGATTATCAGCCTGAAATTGGCGCAGCATGTTGCCGCAAGGATCAGCGGTCAACCCGCGCAGGTTGATGATTACGAAGATAAGCGCGAAAAAGATCAACCACCACTGCCTTTTTCACTTTCAGCGTTGCAAATTGATGCCGCGAAAGCCTTTGGGCTGAGTGCTCAGCAGGTGTTGGATACCTGTCAGAAACTATATGAAACGCACAAACTGATCACCTATCCACGATCTGACAGCCGCTACTTACCCGCAGAGCACTTTGCTGATCGGCATGCGGTACTGAATGCGTTGACGGTACATGCAGCCTCGCTTGATGCCTCACATGCAGGGTTTGACGCACAACAGCGTGGACGCTGTTGGGATGATGGCAAAGTAGATGCTCACCATGCGATTATTCCAACCGCCCGTACGAAACCGGCCAATCTAACGGCGGATGAACAAAAAGTGTATACCTTGATTGCTCGTCAATACCTGATGCAATTTTGCGCGGATGCCGAGTACCGTAAATGCAAAATTCGTCTGACTATTGATGGCGGTAAATTCCATGCGCAGGCGCGTAACTTGCAAACCGCTGGCTGGAAAGCGTTGCAAGGCAAGCAAGATGAAGAGAAAGATGATGAGAGCAGCGCGCCGTTACCCGCCGTCAGTAAAGGGGATGTTCTAACCTGTGATCTCGGTGAGGTGCTGCACAAAGAGACCCAGCCCCCGCGCGCTTTTACCGATGCAACACTGCTTTCTGCGATGACCGGTATTGCCCGTTTTGTACAAGATAAAGATCTGAAAAAAGTGCTACGTGCAACCGACGGTTTAGGCACTGAGGCGACCCGAGCCGGTATTATCGAACTACTGTTTAAGCGACAATTTCTGCACAAAAAAGGGCGTACGATTCAATCAACGCCGGCAGGTCGTGCTCTGATCCACAGCTTACCGGATGTTGCTACTCGACCGGATATGACCGCGCAGTGGGAGTCAACTTTGACCGCAGTCAGTGAAAAACAGTGCCGTTATGATGACTTTATGCAGCCATTGATTGCACAGTTGCAGCAACTCATTGAAAAGGCTAGACAGTCACGTACACCACAGGCACTAAGCGGTATCCAACAAATGCAATCTGCGGTGGTAGAAAACACAACACCCTCCCGTAAACGCACGGGTACAGTAAAACGTGCTAGCACTAAAAAAACAGACCAGAGTACGGTGGCCAGTAGCCGCAGCAAAAAAACACCCGCCAAACGCAGTGCGGCAGGTAAAAAGAGTCAGGGCTGATGCTTTGTCTTCGATCTTATGAAAATACACGATGAAAAGTATCTCATGAAAAGGAGTTTTTATGTCTCAGATTTTGCGCTCTGAACCGTTAGCACAGTTACAGATATGGCGAAAATTACCTCTGTTTTTATTCCGGTATGTTATTGGCGCACGTGGGTGGCGGGTGGCTTGTTATTGCATACTGCTTAGCGGTGGATTCAGTAGTACAACCTATGCAGACCTTGTAACCACCGGTGTGCAGGGCATGCAAAATAGTACAGTATTTAGCACCGGAAACCGTAATCAAACGCTCTCAAATAACCTAATTGCGGCGGGTGCTGATTCGCTGACATCAACAACTGAAGCTAACACCAGCACTACACGTTGGGGAAACTCTGACCGTATCAAGCTTAATATTGACAGCGGGGCGTTAATGCAAGGCTCTGCCTGCTATTACGCTGACCAACGTTACTCTGAAGGCGCATTGCTGGATGTTGGAAATAGCGTAATGCGCTGTATCAAACAAAAACCAGAGTTTACTAACAGCCCGCTCGAATGGCAGATTTTTAAGCCTAATAGTGAGCAGCAGTGACGAATTCATTTACAAAAATGAACAGAATATGAATAAATTCCTCAGCTCAGATTAAGTCAACAAGGTGTTTAATACTCCTATTAATTACTTGAGGAGTACACCATGAAACCTGTTGCTATCGTTACCGCTGTATTACTGCTGACCTCTGCTTCTGCAATGGCTGCCGATCACCACGCAACTAATATTCCTGCGGCAGTCAGCCAAAATGCTTATCAGGGGCCGGTGAAAACCACCACTATTGCAGAATTACAGGCAATGAAAACGCCGTTTAAAGACCATAATGTCGTGATAGATGGCTATTTGACCAGTCAGGTTGATGCCAAACACTACACATTTAGTGATGGAAAACAGCAGATTACCGTGGAAATTGACCATGATGTCGTCATGCCACAAGGCGTTACCGATAAAACCAAAGTGCGCTTGTACGGGGAATATGAAACCGGTATCACTAAGTCAGAACTTGAAGCTAAACGTATTCAACTGCTGTAATGGGTAATACGGTTATAACGGGTAAAAACAGAGCGGTAATGGTGCATGTTATTTTCTATATAAGCGATCCTGTATATAACGGGAAGTATCAATAAACCTTGCCGCTACCGGCTGTTACGGATCAGATGAGTCATTTCATGAAGCACACTGAATTATCAGCACAACTATTAGCGATATTACAGACGCTATTGCTGGCAGTGACGTTAAGCTTTGCTATGCCGATACAGGCACAGGCTGATCTGTTACCGCCTCATCATGCACCCCCGCCACTAGAGTTTGATGATGACGTGCAAGATACCGCATTGGCAGCAACTAAAGCAGGGCTGATACAACCATATAGTGCATTGCTGGCTCAGGTTGAGAAAGATTTCTATGGCCGGATTATCGAAGTTGAGCTAGATGAAGATGATGATATCTGGGAGTATGAATTAAAGCTGCTCAGTGTAGAAAACAACCTGATCAAAGTGAAATACAATGCCATGACTTTGCAAGTGATCAAGATAAAAGGTCGCCATCTTGAGAAAGTCTTGAAGCGAAACATTGCACCGATTGATGATAAGTGACAAACCACGCGTTTACATTACGGTTAATGAGCATTAGCGGCAGTGTTCATTACAGATAACGCATTATCGATATCGCTATACGGGATCGTACATGAAAGTACTGGTGGTAGAAGATGAGCAGACACTGGCGGCACAAATCGCCGAGGCGCTCACCCAACATCAATGGACAGTTGAACAATCGCACGACGGTATTGATGCGTTGTACCGAGCAACCAGTGAAACCTGGGATGCTATTGTGCTCGATCTTGGCCTGCCTAAACTCGATGGTCTGACCGTATTACGTAGCTTGCGGTCAGAGCACATTCATACACCGATTATTATTTTAAGTGCGCGTACTGAGTTACATCAGCGCATTGATGGCCTCAATGCCGGCGCAGATGACTATTTAACCAAACCGTTCCAGATGGCCGAGCTGGTGGCTCGGTTATCTGTACAGCGTCGCCGTGCAGCAGGGCATGCCGCCTCAGTGTTGCAGATTGGGGCATTAACGCTCAATACCCAAACAGCTGGTGTGACATGGCAAGGTAAAACCGTCGATTTGACCTCACTGGAATATAAAGTCTTAGCATATTTAATGCACAATCAAGGGAAAGTTGTCTCCCGTACCGATTTGGTTGAACGTATTTATCAACAGGATTTTGATCGTGACTCCAACACCATTGAAGTTTTTATCGGGCGGATCAGGCGGAAAATTGATAGCCAGATTATTCAGACCGTCCGTGGTTTAGGCTACCGGATTAATGATCAGTAGCCCTGTCAGCCTGCGTCAGCGGGTGTTGGGTGCAACCATTGGGTGGTTACTGCTGGTATTACTTACCGCAGGCGTGCTGTTACCCGCTATTTTTAACCACTATTTACGAGATGAAGCCAGTAAAACCCTGACGCTGTACCTTGATGAACTGAGCGCACGAATTGAATTATCTGCTGAGGGAAAACCGGTTGTTACCGGATTACTCAGTGATCCGCGTTTTCGCCAGCCCTACAGCGGGCTTTATTGGCAGGTCAGCTCTCCGTCTGGCATCATCCGTTCGCGATCATTGTGGGATAGCAGCCTGCAACAGCAACCATCGGCAGATAGTGTAGGTGCAAATAATAGTGCAGGTGCAAAAAACGCGGCTACA
>CAMTGL010000132.1 GCA_947071955.1 uncultured Plesiomonas sp. | reverse complement strand
GCCACTTCATCAGAAGCATTGTGGATATTCACAATGCTGCGGTTTAGCTCTTCAGTCACCGAGTTTTGCTGCTCTGTTGCGCTGGCAATCTGGGTGTTCATATCGGAGATCTGAATCACCGACTGGTTAATTTGCCCGATAGTTTCCCCGGCATCGCGCGCCTGCTCAACACTGGTCTGCATCTGCTGGCGGCTGATTTGCATCGCTTGGCCTGCTTCTGCGGCGCGGGATTGCAACACATCGATAATTTTATTGATCTCGGCTGTTGAGTCTTGAGTGCGCTGCGCCAGCGTACGAACTTCATCGGCCACGACCGCAAAGCCACGCCCTTGTTCACCGGCTCGTGCCGCTTCAATCGCCGCATTCAGCGCCAGCAAGTTGGTTTGATCGGCAATATTGCGAATGACATCAAGCACCACACTGATACTAGCACTGTCTTGCTCAAGTTGCTGTACCACATTACCGGCCCGCTCAATTTCCTGCGCGACTTGCTCAATACTGCTGATAGAGTTGTGCACCACTTTACTGCCGCTGTTTGAAGCATCGGTAGCCTGATGTGCTGCGGTTGCTGCATCGGTGGTGTTGCGTGACACTTCTTGGACAGTCGATTGCATCTCATTCATGGCAGTTGCCAGTTGTGATACTTCACTCTGCTGCTGTTGCATGCCTTGTGATGACTGCTCAGCAATAGCACTGACCTCTTCAACCGCGGTACTGAGCTGTGAAACTGAGGCGCTGATTTCGTTAACCAGCTGGCTTAACCCCTCTTTCATCTGACGAATCGCACGAGCTAGCTGGCCGATTTCATCGTCTGACAATTTGCCTGAATCAACATAATCACACAGTGCGCTGCGACCAAGGTGTCCGTTGGCAATTTGTTGTGCCTGTTGTACCAGTAAAATCAGTGGGTCGCGGATCTGGCGCGTCAGCACGGTAGCAAATATCACCACCAGAGCAATAGAGAGTGCAATACAGATGGCGATATTGATTTTAGCCGAGGTATAGACCGATTCAGCGGTAGCATGTGCGGTTACTGCATATTTTTCATTCAGCTCAATCAATAGTGTGACATCACCTAACATTGAGGTATAGCTTGCCATTCCCTGACCGAGTAGCAGGGTATGCGCCTGATCGATTTGCTGGTTGTTCAGTAAATTTAACAGCTGTTGGTGGATGTTGAGGTATTGAACCCACCGAGTTTTAATCTGGCTATAGACCTGCTGTTCACTCTCTTCCCAGACCAGTCGGGCATAATCATCAAGAGTGCCGTTGATGTCAGTTTTTAATCCGTCGAGCGCTTGCAGGTATTGTGCTTTGCGCGCCGGATCGCCCATCACTAAAAAGAGCCCCAGTTCATAGCGGCGAAAATCGGCTATGGTCTGGCGAATAGCCGCTGCACTGCGGATGCTGGGAATGACGTTATCGGTCAGATCGAGAGATTCATTGTTCATCTGGTTGAACTGGGTCAGTGAGAATGCACCTATCCCAATCAGTAATAAGCAAAGAACCGAAAAAGCCGAGGTAAGTTTTTTACCAATGGTTAAGCTGGGTAATAACATAAAATAACCTTGTTGCTGGATGTGTTGCCAGACCACCGCACGGGCGGAGGAGCACTATAAAAGCGGGGTAACACTGCAGGGAATAACGCATAGTTTGTCCAACGGTGTGGTGAATGTGCGGCAATGCAGGTTACAACTGTGCGTGTTAGCGGCTGATAATCAATAAAATGAAGGCTTGAGCACGGTTTTTTTACTAAAGAGGATGTATACATCGGCAAAAAAGAGAGGGTGAAGGGGAATGTCGATTCTGAGTATCCGCTGTCGTGGGCTTGATTTTGATAATTTTGCTGAAAAAGTGCAGCCGTTTTTGGCGTTGGCCGAGTTACGGGTTGTTGATCGCCAGTGTGATGCTGATCTGCACACATGGCGGGTGGAGTTTGAAGGTACGCCGCTGCTGCTGCGTGGCGATCACTATACCCAGACGCTCTGGCTAGAAGCACTGTGTGATGACGGTGTGGCGGTATTGCAGTTTTTGATGACTCAACAGGCTCTCTTTACCGCGGCGCTGGACAATAGCTGACAGTTGCGCAACACACAGGTATACTCTGCGCCGTAGGTCAGTCTATGCCGGTGTTGTATCTTCTGTTTTGTAGGAAAAACCGGCTGTGGCTGATAAATTTCTGGTATTGGGTTCCCTCACCCCAACTAACAAAAAGGTGGACGTGTCATGCTCTCTTTTAGCCGCGACCAGCAGCGCCATGCGCTGATCTGGCTGGTTTTGTTTCATGTTTTTATCATCGCTTCAAGTAACTATCTGGTGCAGTTGCCGATCACGATTTTTGGTTTTCATACCACGTGGGGCGCATTCTCGTTTCCGTTTATCTTTTTAGCCACTGATTTAACGGTCAGAATTTATGGTGCGGCAATGGCGCGCCGGATCATTCTTGCTGTGATGTTGCCTTCGTTACTGATCTCGTATGTGGTTTCTGTGCTGTTTTTGGCGGGAAGCTATCAGGGGTTAGCTTCACTGACGACATTTAATCTGTTTGTGGCACGGATTGCGGTTGCCAGCTTTATGGCGTATCTGCTCGGTCAAATCCTTGATATTAATGTTTTTAACCGTTTACGTCAGATGAAGGCGTGGTGGTTGGCACCGATGGCATCTACGCTGTTTGGTAATATCAGTGATACCGCATCGTTCTTCTTTATTGCCTTCTATAAAAGCCCCGATCTGTTTATGGCCCAGCATTGGGTAGAGATCGCGCTGGTGGATTACACCTTCAAACTGATTATCAGTTTGGGGTTGTTTGTGCCGGCATACGGTGTATTGCTCAATTTTCTGCTCAAACGTCTGACACATACACCAGAAAAAGCGGTGTGGGTGCAGCAAAACTAACGCTGTCTGTATCAGCCGAGTAAACAACAAAAACGGGCAGCGGAGGGCATGCCCGTTTTTGTTTTGGTCTGTTAGCTAGGTTGTGAGCTACGTTATTTGCTGATCAGGCCAGTGCTTGGCTCAACACTGTGATGGGGTGCTCGCAGCGTTTGCTGGTCGACATTTCAATCTGCCATTTACAGGTTTCACAGTCAGACACCACAAAATCAACCCCGCTCTCTTCAATCTGGCGGAACAGGGGTGAGCCGATAGCCTGTGAGGTGTCGTAATTCTCTGATTTAAAACCGTATGTTCCAGCAATGCCGCAGCATTGTGAGTCGAGCATAATCAGCTCTATTCCCGGAATACGTTGGAGTAAATCAAGGGTATACGGAACCCAGCCCATTTTTTCCATATGGCATGGCGTGTGGTAAGCCACTTTTAGCGGTGTATGCTTGAGCGGCAAGGTGCGGCCAGCGCTGAGTTCACGGTATAAAAAGCGGGTGACCAGATCGATGTGGCTGCGCACTTTGCTGTTGTCTATCCCCAAAATATGCGGGTACTCATCGCGCAGCGTGAAGGTGCAGGTGGAAGAGGTGGCCACAACCGGCAACCCTTTTTGTTCCACGGCGGTTTCCAGATGCTTCACGTTGAAGCTGGCCTGTTTTTTTGCTTTTTCGGTAAACCCGTTGGCAATCAGCGGTACGCCGCAGCACTTCTCTTTATCCAGCAACTGTACGCCAAGCCCCATGGCATTAAATACGCGGATCAGATCTTTACCCAGTTGTGGATGGTTGTAGTTGACATAGCAGCCGTGAAAATAGGCGATTTGTTCGGCATACTGGGCCTGTTTGTCTGCCGCATGTTTGCGATACCAGTTGCGAAATGTGCCGTGTGAATACTTGGGCAGTTCACGGCGGTGATCGACTTTCAGTGCGCTGTCGAGCAGTTTGCGTACGGGCTTTAAGCCGGTAGTTAGGTTGATGATGGGGGCAAACGGGGTTGAGAGTGAGCCCATCAGATCGGTATGGCTTAAAATCGCATCGCGCAGTGTCGGTTTTTTCTGGCTGTATTGGGCACGGGCGCGTTGAATAATGTCACCAATTTTGACATCAGACGGACAGGCTACTTCGCAGCGTTTGCAGTTGGTGCAATATTTCAGGGCTTCATCATACAGATCAGGGTCTTTGAGCCGTAGGCGCTCACCATCAGGGCCGGCCTGCTTAGGGCCAGGATAGAGCGGGTTGACCTTTGATACCGGACAAAACGTGGTGCAGGCGGTACATTTTATGCAGCTTTCAAAGCTTGAATCGGGGGTGATGCTCATGCGTGGGCCTCCTGACGTTGCAGGATCTGTTCTGCTACGGTAAGTGCAGTGGTGACGGATACACCGGCACCGCAGCCAAGATAGATAGGATCATAGCCACCGAGCACTGAGCCGATGACATATAAATTCTCAATGGTTTTCCCTGCTTTACGGGCGCGTAACTGATTATCAACCTGTGCGCCGAACTGTAAAAACGGCTGACTGGTCAGAAACTGCGGGTTGCTCCACTGTGCGCGTTCTCCGGTATCAACCACATCCAGCCCAAAAATAGGCTCACGAATACGGTCAAATTCGGCAACTAAACCGTTGCTGAAAAAGCTGCCGCTGGCCAGCACGACATAATCGGCTTGTACCGGAATATCCTCATGATTTCGGGTATACAGTGCCTGCACGCGGCCGGACTCAAGCGTTGCGCTGCGCACCTGATCGCCGTTCATCAGCAGACCGCCGAGCTGTTGAAAACGGCGTTTCAGAGCCTGTTGTAGTCGAATACCCAACACTGAGGGTGGCAAGGTCGGTAATTCGAGCAGTGTTAAACCGGTCAGAGTTTGCAGACGAGCCAGCAGATCGTGCTGCTCAAGCCCCAGCACTGCCGGTAAAATCACGGTTTGTGCTTGTTGCGCGGCTCGTTGCAGTTCGGCGGCCAGCGGTGCTAGGTCAGTGAGCTGTTCGAGCACGCGGGCAATGTTGACTGAGCGAAATTCACTGGGGTTTGTGCGCAGCAGATCAAGTTGCGGCAAGGTCAGGTGGTCAGTAACGATATCACAGTGGCGGTACAGCGGGTGTTCACGCAGTGTTGCGGCAGCCATTTCAGGCTGGAAATCATGGAAGCCTTCGATGCCGATCAGCGCAATTTTACTGCGCATAGCAACAGAATCATCATTGTGCTCTGCGTGGGAAGATAACGGATGTACCGGCACTGATGCTGGGCTTAACCAAGTGCTGCGCAGGCTGCCAAGCGGGGTCATCCGCAGATGATTGTGTTGTGCCGAGCCGTGCATCAAGATGCCGCTGTCGGCCAGCATCTGGCTGAACTGGGTGGTAGCCTGTGTAATCGCCTGATAGCCGATACGGGTATACGGATGCTGTGGCGCTTGGGTCGCCAATTGATCAAGTGCTTGCAGTGGCGTCGCTACGGCGTGGCCGTTGGGCAATCGGCTGAGTAAATCGAGTGAGCCGGACGAGAAATTCAGCGCACACTGCCCTGAGCTGATAATGGTGCAGCGCTGTCCGGCTTGTGCCAGCTTGATCCCGCAGGTTAGCCCGGCTAAACCGGCACCAATGATAGCCACATCAAATTTCATTGGTGTTCTCCTGTTGAACGGTCTGGGTTGTGGTGGTGTTTGGCACTGTGTTTACGGTGTTTAACGAAACGGGCGGCACATCATCAAGCCCGCATAACCCCTGATAAATCCAGTTGGTAAATTCCGATTCGCGCAGTGCATCCCCCCACGCGATCGGGCGAATGCCTTTCCAACGCTCTTCCAGAAACTCGCGCAATTGTTGGGTTGATTGTTGCGGTGTGATCTGGCCAAAACGGGCCATAACGCCAGCGGCGCGGCAGGCACACAGCTCGCCCTGACACGGCCCCATGCCGACCCGTGTACGGCGGCGCAGATCGATAAGATTGTTCACTTTCAGCTCGTTTACCGCATAGCGCACTTCGGCGGCGGTGACCGCTTCACATTCACACACCAGTGAGCTGTCGTAACGGTTGATACTGACAACACGTGGCGCACGGTCGCCGTTGCGGTAAACTGCTGAACCGCGTAACG
>CAMTGL010000131.1 GCA_947071955.1 uncultured Plesiomonas sp. | reverse complement strand
ATCGCACTGGGTGCAGTAAAGCAGGCCACCCTGCAAATGGTTGCACCGGGTATTGCAGAAGCGCTGATTGCAACAGCCATTGGTTTGTTTGCCGCAATACCGGCGGTCATGGCATATAACCGATTGAATCTACACGTCTCTAAACTTGAGCAAAACTACGGTAACTTCACCGAAGAATTTACCGCTATTTTGCACCGGCAGGCTTTTGCTGCCGATGCAGCAAAGCAGTAAGTGAGGAGCGTTCAACATGGCCTATACACGGCGTAGACGCCACGAAACAAAATCAGAGATCAACATCGTTCCGTTTTTGGATGTGTTGCTGGTGTTGTTGCTCATTTTTATGGCAACGGCTCCCATCATCAGCCAAAGCGTACAAGTTGATCTGCCTGACTCTGCCGAGTCGAGTGCGGTTGAGACGAAAGATGATCGTCCGCCGGTGATTTTGGAAGTGTCAGGTGTTGATCAATACTCCATGTCTATTGATGGCAAGCGTGATGAAAATCTCAGTGCAGATCAAGTGATGCAAAATGCCCGTTTAAACGTCGGACAAGGCGATCAGAAAACGACTTTCTTGGTAGGAGGGGCGAAAGATGTTCCTTATGAAGAGGTCATCAAAGCCCTGAACTTACTGCATGAAGCTGGCGTTACATCCGTTGGCCTTATGACTAACCCGATATAAATAGAGAATGTTGTATTGATGGATAACAACAACAAAAACAAACTGACAAAATCGGTTGTTGTCTCCGTTATCTTGCATGTACTGGTGATTGCTCTGCTGATATTTGGTTCTATGTATCAGGAGATCCCCGCTGGTGGAGGTGGGGGCGGCGGAGCAATTGATGCAGTCATGGTTGATCCGGGTGCAGTAGCACAACAGTATAAGCGTTTACAACAGCAAAACGATGACTCACGTAAAGCTGAAAATGAGCGCAAACGAAAACAACAACAGAAAAAAGAAGAGCTTCAGCAAAAACAACAAGCCGAAGAAGAGCGCTTACGTGAACTTGAAAAAGAGCGTTTAAAAGCACAGGAAGTTGCCAAGCAGACAGAAGAGACACGTCAGCAGGCTGAAGCACAAAAGAAACAAGCACAAGAAGAAGCACAAAAAGCTGAAACGGTCAGAAAACAAGCCGAAGAAGCCAAGAAAAAAGCAGAGTTAGCCCAGAAAAAGGCTGAAGATGCGAAAAAACAGGCAGAAGCAGACGCGTTAGCGGCAAAAACTAAGGCAGATGCAGAAGCGAAGCAACGCGCCGATGCTGATGCAAAACGTAAAGCCGAAACCGATGCTAAGAAAAAAGCAGAAGCGGCTGCCGCAGAGAAAGTAGCAAGCGAGAAAGCAGCAGAGCAAGCTGCTGCTGAAAAAGCCGCGGCAGAAGCGAAAAAACAAGCTGCTGCTGATGCAAAAAAGAAAGCAGATGCTGAAGCCAAGAAAAAGGCAGATGCCGATGCTAAGAAAAAAACCGATGTAGCCAAAGCTGCGGCAGCTAAAGAGGCTGCCAACAGCGAAGCTGCATTAAATGATGTGCTTAATGGTTTAACACAAGACGCTAGTGGCGGAGGCAGTGCTGCTGCCGGAGGTCAGGCTGCAGGGTCTGGTAAAGCGGGGGCACCCGGTCCAGATGGTGATAAATACGGTGGCTTAATCAAACAAGCGGTAAGCCGTAACATGTATGACACCAGCTTATACCGTGGTAAAACCTGTAGTGTGAAGATTAATTTTGCACCTGATGGCTTGATTCTAAGCTCATCAGTTGTCGGGGGTGATCCGGCATTGTGCCAAGCAGCTGAACGTGCGATTAAGATAACGCAAAAGTTACCGCAACCGCCGTCTGATGCTGTATACAATAAGTTTAAGAATGCAGTTTTAGAGTTTAAATTCTAATGTTGCAGCGCGGGTTTTGAACTAGGAGAGATAATGAAGCCGTTCTTAAAATTGTTTGCTGGGCTGATGATGCTGGTTACTGCGGTAGCCAGTGCAGAAGTTCGCATTGTTATTGATCAGGGCGTAGATACCGCACGTCCGATTGCCGTTGTACCATTTAAATGGACAGGCAGCGGTAATCCACCGGATAACGTTGCTGAAATTGTCGCGGCTGATTTACGAAACAGCGGTAAGTTCAATCCTATTCCGCCAGCACGCATGCCTCAACAGCCGAGCAGTGCATCGGAAGTCAATCCGGCACTGTGGTCAGCAATGGGTATTGATGCCATTGTTATTGGCCAAATCCAGGCTGGAGCCGATGGAAACTATCTGATTTCATATCAGCTGGTTGATACAGCAGGCTCACCGGGTACGGTACTTGAAAGTAACCAATACCGTGTTACCAAACAGTGGGTACGTTATGCCTCGCATACCGTCAGTGATATGGTATTTGAGCGCTTAACCGGCATTAAAGGTGCGTTCAGAACACGTATTGCCTATGTAGTACAAACAAACGGTGGC
This sequence comes from uncultured Plesiomonas sp., assembly GCA_947071955.1. GTDB lineage: Bacteria > Pseudomonadota > Gammaproteobacteria > Enterobacterales > CAMTGL01 > Plesiomonas. Next base: position 3,608 of record CAMTGL010000131.1, on the reverse strand, counting down.
CGCTATCCGTATGAGCTACGTGTTTCTGACTACGATGGTTTTAACCAGTTCGTTGTGCACCGTTCACCGGAACCTATCATGTCTCCTGCGTGGACAAAAGACGGACGCAAACTGGCATACGTTACATTTGAAAACCGTCGCTCCCAGCTGATGCTGCAAGATTTAAGCACATCACAGCGTAAAGTTTTAACCTCGTTCCCGCGTCATAACGGTGCACCATCATTCTCGCCAGATGGCTCTAAGATGGCATTTGCGCTGTCAAAAGATGGCAGCTTGAAACTGTATGTTATGGATGTGGCATCAGGCCAAATTCGCCGAGTGACGGAAGGCCGCTTTAATGATACTGAACCATCGTGGTATCCGGATAGCCAGTCAATTGCCTTTACCTCTGACCGTGGCGGTCGCCCACAAATTTATAAATTAAATTTGGGTTCAGGTGCTGTTGAGCGCTTGACTTGGGAAGGCGCACAGAATCAAAATGGTGAAATATCTCCTGATGGAAAAGCACTGTATATGGTGAGTTCCGCAGGGAAAGGGCAAAATATCGCAAAACAAGATCTGGATACCGGAGCTGTTGAAGTTCTGACCAATACATTTCTTGATGAAACTCCGAGCGTTTCTCCTAACGGTACCATGCTTATTTATGGCGCAACACAAGGCCTGGGCAGAGTATTGAATTTAGTGTCAACGGATGGACGTTTCAAAGCGCGTGTTCCGGCAACTGATGGGCAGGTCAAATTCCCTGCCTGGTCGCCGTATCTGTGATGAAGCAAAGATAATTAAATTAAAGGATATAATAAATGCAACTGAATAAAGTGTTGAAGGGACTGATGTTAGTTCTGCCTGTAATGGCTGTTGCTGCATGTAGCTCAAATAAAAGCAATGATAATGCTGATCAAGTCATCACATCTGAAAACAACGGTGCGGGTAATGGCAGCATGTCTGCAGAAGAGCAAGCACGTATGATGATGCAAGAACTTCAGCAGAATAACATCGTTTACTTCGGCTTCGATAAGTACGATATTCAGCCAGAGTTCGCTCAAATGCTTGATGCACACGCAACTTTCCTGCGTGATAACCCATCTTACAAAGTGGTTGTTGAAGGCCATGCGGATGAGCGCGGCACACCTGAGTACAACATTGCACTGGGCGAGCGTCGTGCTAGCGCAGTTAAAATGTATCTGCAAGGTCGTGGTGTGAATGCTGAGCAAGTCTCTATCGTTTCTTACGGTAAAGAGAAACCAGCAGTTCTGGGCCACACAGAAGATGCATACGCGAAAAACCGTCGCGCAGTGCTGGTTTACTAATAAGGATATTGCATGAACCGTAACTACAGATCGCTTGCGAGTCTGTCGTTACTGGTACTTGTAGCCGTGTCAAACACGGCTACAGCGCAAGCTCCAGTCTACGAGGCGGGAACCGGATCTCTAGAAGATCGGGTTACTCGCCTCGAACGCACTATGGAAGCGCGTAACCAGTTACTGACAGATACACAGCAGCAGTTGATGTCTCTGCAAGGCGAAATGGATCAATTACGTGGTTCTGTTGAGCGCAGTGAGTATCAATTAAATCAAGCTATTGAGCGTCAGCGTCAACTTTATCAAGAGCTTGATAATGTTTCAGCTCAGGCAAAATCAGCGGCCTCAGCATCTGCTTCAGCGAGCTCTGCACCGGCAGGCGCTACCCCTGGGAGTACTGAAACTGCAAAAGCTGATACAGTTGTTAGCGATAATGCTACCGAAAATCAAGCTTATGATGCAGCAGTACAGCTAGTTCTGCGTGATAAGCAGTATGATAAAGCGATCACTGCATTTCAGGCGTTTATCAGCCAATACCCAAAATCGGTTTATCGCCCGAATGCACATTACTGGTTAGGGCAGTTATTGTTTAACCAGAAGCGTAAAGATGAAGCACTACAGCAATTTGCTACGGTCGTGAAAGATTACCCTAAATCACCTAAGCGTGCCGATGCCATGCTTAAGCTAGGGGTTATCGCACAAGAAAAAGGTGATACGGCTGCGGCAAAAACACTGTTCCAGCAGATCGTTAAATCTTACCCTACATCTTCATCAGCAAAGATGGCAAAATCACGTTTAGATTCACTGGGTGGATAAAAACGTAATGTGCACTTACTGCACAACGATTTGATTATGCTTATTTTTGCTTAGAGAAAGCCCATAAGTGATTAATGCTTGTGGGCTTTTTTGTTTAGCAAGTGTCAGTAAACCTTTACCTAATACAGGTAATAAGCCATTGCAGGTGTACATACATGTGTAAAGCATTATCTGGCGTGATCTCTATCTAAAATAAAAAAACCGCTCTTTTTTACTGAGTGCAATCATCGTAATTTCCTTTATGCTTTTTTTAGATATGCATTGAAATTAATGAACTTTCCATTTGTTTTATGTTCAGCGATGATAGCCATGTGATTATTTTATTATAAATAAAAAATCAGGTTAATCCTGTATTGAGGGTGGTATGAGTTTTGTTGTATTAGGTAATATTGCCATTTTTTTAGTGGCAGCTTTGCTGCTGGCGCGCTATCAACGTAGTGGTATCAGTCTTTCAAGAGCCGTATTTGTGGGCCTTGTGGTGGGTATCGGCTTTGGTTCGTTATTACAGTTTTTCTTCCACCATACAGACTCTGTTGTTAAAGAGACGCTAGATTGGTTAAATATTGCCGGTAATGGCTATGTTAACCTATTGCAAATGATTGTTATGCCTTTGGTTTTTGTCTCTATTCTATCTGCAGTGACTAAACTGAGTGATGCCAGTTCATTAGGGCGGATCAGTTTTTCAGTATTACTGATGCTAATGCTGACCACCGCAATTGCGGCTGCAATTGGTATTGGTGTGACTGAAGTCTTTGGTTTATCAGCAGAAGGGCTGACGCAGGGAGCACGTGAACTGGCTCGTGGCGAAATGATGATCTCAAAAAGCAGTGAGATTGCCAGCTTAACGTTTCCGCAAATGCTAGTCTCTTTTATTCCGACTAATCCGTTTGCTGATTTAGCCGGTGCTCGTTCGACCTCAATTATCAGTGTTGTTGTATTCTCGGCATTTTTAGGTGTTGCTACCCTGAAACTGAAGGCTGAAAAGCCAGAAGTGGGCGAAAAAATCACTGCTGCTATTGATACATTGCAAACACTGATTATGCGCTTAGTGCGTATGGTGATCCGCTTAACGCCTTATGGTGTTATGGCGTTGATGACCAAGGTAGTGGCAACATCTAATATGCACGATATTATTAATTTATTGGGCTTTATGGTTGCATCATATGTGGCTATTGGCTTGATGTTTGTTGTGCACGGTATTTTCCTGTTTTTTGCTGGGGTTAACCCGTTCCGTTATTACCGTAAAGTGTTGCCAGTACTGACCTTTGCTTTCACTTCGCGTTCAAGTGCGGCAACCATTCCGCTGAATGTAGAAGCGCAAATTGATAAGTTAGGCGTGCCCTCTACCATTGCAAATTTTGCTGCATCATTTGGTGCAACCATTGGACAAAATGGGTGTGCCGGTATTTATCCGGCAATGCTGGCGGTGATGATTGCACCTACTGTGGGTATTAACCCAGTAGACGCTTCTTTCCTTGCGACTCTGATTGCGGT
>CAMTGL010000130.1 GCA_947071955.1 uncultured Plesiomonas sp. | reverse complement strand
TTGCCAGCGCGCTGGCAACCATATCACCCAGTAATTCATTCGCAGGGCGACCAGCTACAACAGCACGGTGCAGCAACCATTCACCTTTATCGGTGACCATACGCTCGGCTTGTTCAACGGTGATCCCGCAGCCGCGTGCCCAGCCTTGGGCCGCTTTGGTTGGCTGGCCTTCAGCATCAAAGGCTTGAGCAATAGCTGGACCACGTTTTTCAATGGACTGATCGGGTTGTGCTTTTTGCAGATCAGCCACTTTCAGGGCTAAACGGCGCGGGGCGGCAAACCAACTGACCGCACCGTGGCCTAAGTTGGCTTTATCCAGCTCGGCGGTGAAGTTGTCAGCAAAGGCTTGTGCCAGTGCGCGCAAAGATTTCGGTGGTAACTCTTCGGTACCGATTTCAACTAGGAATGTTGCTTGGCTCATGATTATTTCGCCCCTTCACGGTGACACATCGGGAAACCGAGGGCTTCGCGGGATGCGTAATAGGCTTCTGCCACGGCTTTGGTCAGTGTACGAATGCGCAGGATATAGCGCTGACGCTCTGTCACTGAAATAGCTTTGCGGGCATCAAGCAAGTTGAAGGTGTGCGCTGCTTTGAGGATGCGCTCATAGGCAGGCAGAGGCAGCGGTTTTTCCAGATTCAGCAGATGCAGTGCTTCTTTCTCATACTGTTCAAAGCAGGTGAACAGGAAATCGACATCAGCGTGTTCGAAGTTGTAGGTAGATTGCTCAACTTCATTCTGGTGGAAAACGTCACCATAGGTGGTTTTACCCAGCGGGCCATCGCTCCAGACCAGATCGTAGACGCTGTCTACGCCCTGAATGTACATGGCTAGGCGCTCGAGGCCGTAGGTGATTTCACCGGTAACGGGTTTGCACTCCATACCGCCGACTTGTTGGAAGTAGGTGAACTGAGTGACTTCCATACCGTTGAGCCAGATTTCCCAGCCCAAACCCCATGCACCGAGAGTCGGGTTTTCCCAGTTGTCTTCCACAAAGCGGATATCATGCACCAGAGGATCAAGACCCAGCGCCTTGAGTGAGCCTAAATACAGCTCTTGGATATTCTCAGGAGAGGGCTTGATGATGACCTGAAACTGGTAGTAGTGTTGCAGGCGGTTAGGGTTCTCACCGTAACGACCATCGGTCGGGCGGCGTGAAGGCTGCACGTAAGCGGCGGCAATCGGCTCAGGACCGAGTGCGCGTAGGCAGGTCATCGGGTGCGATGTACCGGCGCCCACTTCCATATCTAAAGGTTGCACGATAGTGCAGCCTTGCTGTGCCCAGTAATCCTGCAGTGTCAGGATCAGGCCTTGAAAGGTTTTAGTATCGAACTTCTGCATAATGGATTGCAAATTCGGTCTTGTTAGGATAAAGGCGTTTAGTATAGCGTTTGCACACCCGATATAGAAAGCACTGATATGGAAACAAACCGGCTGTGGGTTTACCTTTGTTCGCCCGACTGTCTGTTATGCGTTTATGCAGGTTGCCGGATTAGTGAATGATCATCAGCAATGTTGTGACTGGGTGAACCGGCAAAAAAAAATGGGTTATTGATGCCAATATTATACCAATGCTATACCAAATTGGGATTCAGGTGATATGGCGAGGTTACACACTTGTTTCCGCGGTATGAAATGAGTAGAATTGGCCTGTTTTCATGTGGGAGGATCTTCCCGCGTGAAGCTCCTTCTGTCATGGGGGAGTAGTCTTTTGTATCTTAGCACTTGTTTGAGTGCGCAGTTTTGATACAGAGCTGTCGTCAACAAGCTTGCCCGAAGGGCATGGCGGCAGCAGCCTCGCTCCACTGAGGTTGACGAGACCTATGGCTAACGACTGTAACCGCAGGGGCGGGGGCAGCGTTATGCCATATGTTTACGTTGGTCCTCGCCCCTTGTGAGTATGTCGTGTCGATAATTGCTACTTCTTTTGCTTCCGTGGCGCTGGCTGAAATGGGCGATAGAACCCAACTGCTGACGTTATTACTGGTGGCACGTTTCCATAAACCGTGGGCTATTCTTGCTGCTATTGTAACGGCAACACTGCTGAACCACTTTGTGGCGGCATGGATTGGGGTTGAGCTGGCCAGCTATATCACGCCTGATATTATGCGCTGGGTAGTGGGTATTGGGTTTTTACTGATGGCCGCTTGGATCTTAATCCCTGATAAAGACAATGGCGAAGTTAAGGGCGGGCACCCGTTCTGGACTTCACTGGTGATCTTTTTTATCGCCGAGATCGGGGATAAAACCCAGATTGCTACCACATTACTGAGTGCCCGCTATGACAGTGTTACACTGGTTCTGATCGGTTCTACGCTGGGTATGGTGGCGGCAAATGCGCCGATGTTGTGGTTTGGTGAGCGGTTAAGCCCGTACATGAAATCAGCTTGGGGACACCGTGCTGCGGCACTGGTTTTTGCCGGGTTGGGTGTGGCTTCATTGCTGGTTTTGTAAGCTGCCCTGCAGTAAATAGGTAATCGAAGATGTCTAAACCCTATCAAACATTAGGTTGATGGGGTTTCTTGCATTAAATGGGTTGCGAAATGCGAGGTGAATTGCTGCAATACGCACGATGAAGCAGGGGCGTGATTCTTAGGGGTCGGTGTTGCTTTTATTCTGCGCAATGATTGGCGCGGTTAATGGATTTTGTAGGTATTTTAATATGAACAAACGTGTAACGAGTTTAATCGGCGCGCTGTGTATTTCGGTTGCGTTGTCGGGTTGTACCACGGTAAATCCGTATACCAATGAGCAGCAAACCGCCAAGGGCACGACCGGTTCTTTACTGGGTGCCGCAGCGGGTGCACTGATTGGTGTGGCCTCTTCCTCGAAAAAAGATCGCGGTAAAGGTGCACTGATTGGCGCAGCGGCCGGTGCAGCGCTCGGTGGTGGTATCGGTTACTACATGGATGTGCAAGAAGCGAAGTTGCGTCAGCAACTGCAAGGCACCGGTGTTAGCGTGACACGTGACGGTAACAACATCGTGCTGAACATGCCAAACAATGTGACTTTTGATACCAACAGCACCAGCTTAAAGCCTGCTGGCATCAACACCCTGAGCGGTGTGGCGATGATCCTCAAAGAGTATGAAAAAACACTGGTTAATGTGGTCGGTTACACTGACAGCACGGGTAAGCGTGCATACAACATGCAGCTGTCTGAGCGTCGTGCACAATCTGTTGCATCAAGCTTGATCACCCAAGGTGTTTCTGGTGCGCGTCTGCGTACTTACGGTGCAGGCCCAGATAGCCCTGTTGCGTCAAACAGCAGTGAAAGCGGCCGTGCACAGAACCGCCGTGTAGAGATTACTCTGAGCCCGATTAACTAAGTTATTGGGTTTTAGCGCGTAAAAAAAATGCCGACATATTTTGTCGGCATTTTTTATGGTGCAGGCTGACACTTAGCAGGTTGCAGCCGTTAGCTGGATCTCAACTTTATATTCGGCATGTGCCAAACGAGCCTGTACACAGGCCCGTACCGGCGCACAACCATGAGGCAGCCACTTATCCCATACTGCATTAAACGCGGCAATATCCTGAATATCTTGCAGGTAAATGGTTGCCATTAGAATATGCGCCTTGCTTGAACCGGCTTTTTGCAGCAATTGTTCAAGGCTGTTTAGCACTTCAAGACTCTGCTGGTGGATATCGGTATCAAGTGTGACCGGTACTTCAACGACATACACAGTGCTATTGTGGATCACAAGATCTGACCAGCGGGTGGTGGTGCCAATACGTTCAATAGTACTCATGCTCTGTTCAGCCTTTTGTGATAAAAAAAGTCTATTCGCCTTGTTTGCGGATTAAATACCGGTACGGCAGTACATCGGTATCAGCCTGTAGTAGCTGGTGATCCATAAAACGGCAAAAGCTCGGAATATCGCGAGTTGTTGCCGGATCATCGGCAATAATCAGCAGCGTTTGCCCAGTTTGCATGGTGCGGATGGTTTTGCGCACCATCATCACCGGTTCAGGGCAGCGTAAACCTAGGGCATTGAGCGTGTTATCGGGGTGCTCAAAATCAGAGCTTGGGGTTGTCATACCGCCTCTTTTATACAGCCATCATTCACAGCCACGGTAGGCTGTCATTGTCGTGCGGGGGAAGTCACACACCGTGCTCGCGTGCCGCCCGTTTAGACAAACTAGTTTAATGATGAATTTCGCACTCTCCAACCGTTGTTCGAAAAAAATCCGCAAACTGTTAGCTGTGCAATTGCATAAACGGCAATACCCGCTAGGGTAAAGTGATCAACGGTAAAAAGAGGGCGTGGATGATGTTTACTTATCATGATCGGCTGGCTTTGTATGGCGCACTCGGGTTTATTGCCGTCTGCACGCTCTTACTGCAACTGGTGGAAAATCAGTTTCAACTGTTGTCACTTGCCGCGCTAGCACTGCCGATTATCGGTGTGGGGCTAGAGCAGGTGCGCCGCTGGAATATTCAGTAAGCTTTTTAAGCGACTGACTTCTCTGCTACATCGGTTATTTGATAAAACTCTCGGCAATAAAAAAAACCGCTATTGCAGATCAACAGCGGTTTTTTTGTGGGATAGAAGCCGTCGGATCTCCGCAAGGTATGAGGGAAAATTAAACCCGCTCAAACACCGTCGCAATACCCTGACCTAAACCAATACACATGGTGGCCAGCCCAAATTGTGCATCTTTGGCCTCCATTAAATTGATCAGCGTGGTTGAAATTCGTGCCCCTGAGCAGCCTAGCGGATGGCCAAGCGCGATTGCTCCGCCGTTGAGGTTGACCTTATCGTCCATCACCGGTAGTAGCCCCAAATCTTTGGCGCATGGCAGGCTTTGGGCAGCAAATGCCTCATTAAGCTCAATCACCCCCATATCACCGATGTGTAGCCCCGCGCGTTGCAGGGCTTTCTGGGTCGCCGGTACTGGGCCGTATCCCATAATTGAGGGATCACAACCTGCCACCGCCATCGCTTTCACGCGGGCGCGGATAGGCAAGCCTAGCTCACGAGCCTTACTTTCACTCATCATCAGCATTGCAGCAGCACCGTCTGACAGTGCCGAGGATGAACCGGCTGTCACCGTACCGTTAACCGGATCAAAGGCTGGACGCAGCGCTGCCAGTGATTGGACCGTGGTTTCGGGTCGGATAACCTCATCATAATCGAACAGTTTCATTACCCCGTCGGCATCGTGGCCGGCTAGCGGCGCGATTTCTGCCTTAAAGCGCCCCTCTAATGTCGCCTGATGCGCCAATTGGTGTGATCGGGCGGCAAATTCATCTTGCATCTCACGGCTGATACCGTGAATTTTCCCGAGCATCTCGGCAGTTAACCCCATCATACCGGCTGCTTTAGCAACCGACTTTGAAAGCCCCGGATGAAAATCAACCCCATGCGACATCGGAACATGGCCCATATGCTCAACGCCGCCAATCAGAAACACCTCACCATCACCGACCATAATGGCACGCGCGGCATCGTGAATTGCTTGCATTGATGATCCGCACAAACGGTTAACAGTAACGGCCCCAACGGTATGCGGAATACCCGCCAGTAGCGCAGCATTACGGGCAATATTGAACCCTTGCTCCAGTGTTTGCTGCACACAGCCCCAATAGATATCCTCGATACTGTTTGGATTGAGTTGCGGATTACGTGCCAGCAGGCTGCGCATTAAGTGCGCCGAGAGATCTTCGGCACGAACATGACGAAATGCTCCGCCTTTTGAACGGCCCATCGGGGTACGCAGGCAGTCAACAATAACAACGTTGTTCATGAATTTTTCTCCGTTAGGCCTGCGGCAGGCTGTGGCGTGGATAGTAAGTGTCATTGGTGGCCGCTTTCTCGCGCAGACCGGCAGGCACCTGATACAGCGCACCAAGTTCAGCGAGTGAGTCGGCCATCGCCACATAATTGCGGCTGCCAAGGCTATCAAGGTAACGACATGCCCCGCCACGGAACGGAGGGAAACCTAAACCGTAAACCAGTGCCATGTCTGCTTCGGCAGGGCTGGCGATAATCCCCTCTTCCAAGCAACGGATCACCTCGTTAATCATCGGGATCATCAGTCGGGCGATAATCTGGTCAGCGGTAAAATCACGCGCTTTTGCACACACCGGTGCCAGCAGTGTCGCGGTTGCCGTATCGGCCACTTTTTTCGGTTTTCCCTTGGCATCTTG
>CAMTGL010000129.1 GCA_947071955.1 uncultured Plesiomonas sp. | reverse complement strand
ATGATCTCCTGCGGGATAGGCCAGCGCAATGCCGGTCGGCGTACCGTCATGTGAGTAATGGTTGCACCAAGTAAGTAGGGTTCTATCCCCCGACGGCTTGTTTCAACTTCTGGAAGCTCTGGCATGATATCCACCCGACAAAAAATGTGCCGTCATCTTAGCAAACAATCGGCAAGTTAAGACCTAAACGCCGTGCATAAAAAAACCCAGCCAAGAGGCTGGGTTTTTAACAAGTTTACATAGAAAGGAAAATTATTTAATTTTCGCTTCTTTGTACAGCACGTGCTGGCGAACAACTGGATCGAATTTCTTCAGTTCCAATTTTTCAGGCTTAGTGCGCTTGTTTTTAGTGGTTGTGTAGTAGTGACCAGTGCCAGCAGAAGAAACCAGCTTGATCTTTTCACGAATACCTTTAGCCATGAGTCAGCTCCTTACACCTTCTCACCGCGGGCACGAAGTTCAGAAAGAACAACTTCGATACCCTTCTTGTCGATGATTCGCATACCCTTGGTGGTAACACGCAGGGATACGAAACGTTTCTCACCTTCTACCCAGAAGCGATGAGTGTGCAGGTTCGGCAGGAAGCGACGACGGGTCGCATTCATCGCATGAGAGCGGTTATTACCGACTGCCGGACGCTTGCCAGTTACTTGGCATACTCGGGACATGTCAATTCTCCAAAAATCAAATCAGCTCGAGCGTCGTTAGGTTAAGGCTACCTCGTCAGGTAACACGCCTTACCCGTGATTCTCAAAGGTCGGGGATTGTACAAGATATCTGGCGATTGCTCAAGAGGCAGTCACCTCTAGGATCAATTAAAGGATCTTAAATCGCAGGGGCTAGATAACTCGACAAATATCTAAAACCACCAACGGTGCTCCCACATTGCGGATAAATCCAGGCACTTGGCACTAAAGACATAACAGCATGTGGAGTTGCGTTACTGGGGCTGGCCGTAAGGATACAGCTTTCACGCCGCAAGTTAAATTTAAAAACCACCAATTGCGCTAAATATGTGCAATTTTTAGTATCCCAAGGTGGAAATCTGCTCGCTTTAGGTTTAAATCCACCCGCGTTCGGCAAAAGAGACGGTTTCACCTATCCCAACCACAATATGATCAAGCACCCGAATATCCACCAATCCGCACGCTTGCTGAATATTTTGGGTGATACTGCGGTCAGCACGGCTGGGCTCTGCAACACCAGAGGGGTGGTTATGCGATAAAATCAGTGCGGCGGCATTACAGGCCAACGCGGTTTTAATAATTTCGCGCGGGTGTACGGTGGCGCTGTTAAATGTGCCGGCAAACATCTCTTCTTGTTTGATAACCCGGTGCTGGTTATCCAAAAACAGCACTAAAAAAATCTCTCTTTCGCGCGCACTCAGGCAGGTCTGCAAATAGGCTTTAGTTGCGTCAGCACTGGTAAGGGCGCTTTCGCGCTGTAAACGCTCAGCCAGATAACGGCGCGACATTTCAACACTGGCCTGTAACTGCACATATTTGGCTTCGCCCAGACCGTGGTGCTGACAAAACTCATGTTGGCTGGCGGCCAGCAGCGCCCGCAAAGATCCAAATTCGGACAACAAGCGCTGAGCCAGTTCAATGGCATTACAACCTTTAATGCCGGTACGCAAAAATATCGCCAGTAACTCGGCATCGCTCAACCGCTGAGCGCCCTGCTGCAGTAATTTCTCACGCGGCCGTTCGGCAGCGGGCAGTGCTTTTATCGACATATAAGACGGCGCTCCTTGCCATGCTCTGTATCCCGCAAATGGGTTATGCTTTGTATCCCGCACAAAGAAATTTTGTGATTTTTTATTGGGAAAGATAAAAAAGAGCGATAAAAAAACAGTTGTAGAAGAAGTTACTGCCCACGGCGATCACCGTACCTGTTTGCTGCGAAACAGGCCGCAACTTGATAATTCCCATACCACAACGCGTACGGGCGCAAGGTCAGTATTGGCCGGTTGATATAGCCTTGAACACACGAAGCAAAAACCTGAACCACAGGAATGCTCACGCCAACCGCACAGGCTGGCGCGATTGTGAAGGTAAAAAGCGTAAAAAGAGTGTGATAAAGTGTGCGCTATCTGTATTTCTGCTGAAGAGCCGATTTCCTAAATGAATGAGTTAGCCGGTAAAAAAATCCTGCTGGGTATTAGTGGCGGGATAGCGGCCTATAAGTGCGTTGAGCTGGTGCGCCGCCTGCGTGAACAGGGTGCTGAGGTCAGGGTAGTGATGACGGCGGCAGCAAAAGCCTTTATTACGCCGCTGACGCTGCAAGCGGTATCGGGCCACCCGGTGGCCGATGATTTGCTTGATCCGGCCGCCGAGTCATCAATGGGCCATATTCAGCTGGCAAAATGGGCTGATTTGGTGCTGCTTGCACCCGCAACTGCCGATCTGCTGGCGCGCATTACCGCGGGCATGGGTAATGATTTGCTGACGACGTTGTGCTTGGCAACGTCAGCACCGGTCGCCGCAGCGCCAGCCATGAATCAGCAAATGTATCAGGCGGCCATTACGCAAGAGAATTTACAGCGGTTGCAACAACGCGGCTATTTGCTGTGGGGGCCTGCTGACGGGGCTCAAGCCTGTGGCGATGTGGGGCCAGGGCGAATGCTTGAACCTGCCGAGTTGTGTGAAAAAACTACGCAATTTTTTAGGGAAGCAAAAACAGCTTGTGCAGGACAAGATATGCAGGGGCTGCGGATATTGATTACCGCAGGCCCTACACGGGAAGCGCTTGATCCTGTGCGGTTTATTAGCAACCACAGTTCAGGGAAGATGGGCTACGCGATTGCACAAGCTGCCGCCGAGCGCGGTGCACAGGTCACTCTGGTGAGCGGGCCAGTAGCACTGTCAGCACCGAATAATGTGGCCTGTGTGGCGGTAGAAACGGCGCTGCAAATGCAGGCTGCCGTTATGCAGCGCACAACTGATCACGATATTTTCATTGCCTGTGCAGCCGTAGCGGATTACCGCGCGGCGGAAATTGCGCCCGAAAAAATCAAAAAAACAGCTGACGGTACAGATCATGCGATAATGCTGCACTTGGTAAAAAATCCGGACATTGTGGCCGGTGTAGCAGCACTCACCGTTGATCGGCCTTTCGTGGTCGGGTTTGCAGCAGAAACCCAAGATGTGGAAAAATATGCCCGCGATAAGCTGGTGCGGAAAAATCTGGATCTGATCTGCGCTAATAATGTTTCATCGCCAGAACAGGGCTTTAATGCTGATCAGAATGCGTTGCATCTGTATTGGCCGCACGGAGATAAAGTGCTTCCGTGCTGCAATAAGGCGCTGTTGGGGCAACAGCTGATCGATGAAATCCTCTCACTCTACTCATATAAGCAAGCGGCACTCTCTGATGAAAAAAATTGACCTGAAAATTCTCGACCCTCGTATCGGCCAGCAATTCCCACTGCCAACCTATGCAACCGACGGGTCGGCTGGCCTTGATCTGCGTGCCTGTTTGGATACACCTATCACGCTGGAAGCGGGGCAAACGGTACTGGTGCCAACGGGTCTGGCGATCCACATTGCGGATGCATCGCTGGCGGCAGTGATCTTGCCGCGCTCAGGGCTAGGACACAAGCACGGTGTGGTGCTGGGCAACTTGGTCGGGCTGATTGATTCTGATTATCAGGGTGAGCTGAAAGTCTCGGTCTGGAACCGTGGCCACGAAACGTTCGTGATTGAGCCGGGCGAGCGCATGGCACAAATGGTGTTTGTACCTGTGGTACAGGCGGCGTTTAATCTGGTGACTGAATTTGATCAGAGCGAGCGCGGCGAAGGCGGTTTTGGTCATACTGGCCGTAAATAAGATTCAGCAACCTCAAAATCGTCTCTTTCGGTGGGCGTTTGCGCGCCTGCCGACTGCGTACAATGTTAACGCGTTGATGTTAACTGCGGTTGCAACGCAGTTTTTAGCTTTAATAGGGAATTGCACGTAATGGCAGGAAATAATAAGAAAAACCGTCGGGAGGAGATCCTACAGGCGCTGGCACAGATGCTGGAGTCGAGCGAAGGGTCTCAGCGGATCACCACCGCGCGTTTAGCCACCACGGTCGGCGTATCAGAAGCGGCGCTATACCGCCACTTTCCGAGCAAAGCCAAAATGTTCGAGGGGCTAATTGAGTTTATTGAAGACAGCCTGATGTCGCGGATTAACCTGATTTTAACCGATGAAAAAGATACGCTGCTGCGTCTGCGTTTAATCATTCAGTTGCTGCTGGGTTTTGCAGAAAAAAACCCCGGCCTGACCCGTATTCTGACCGGCCATGCGCTGATGTTTGAACAAGACCGCCTGCAAAGCCGTATCAATCAATTGTTTGAGCGCATCGAAGCGCAACTGCGACAGGTTATGCGTGAACGTAAGCTGCGTGAAGGCAAGGGTTTCAGCCACGACGAGAGCCTCTTAGCGGTGCAACTGCTGGCATTTTGTGAAGGGCTGATGCTGCGCTTTGTACGCTCTGAATTCCGTAATCTGCCTACAACAGATTTTGATGTACGCTGGCAACTGCTAACTGCAGAGCTGTTTTAACATCACCGCACGATACCGCACCCGATCGGCCACCTCTGTGGCCTGATTCCTGTGGGCCTGCCGCTTGTCGCATTTGCTTACTGCCAGCCACGTTACGAAACACTTTGTGCTTCGCCAGCGGGCACAAAACCATCAATAATCTGACTGCGGGTCTACCGCATGCCGAACCTATCGGCATGACGGCTGTGTACTTCCCTAAATACAGCCTCTTTCCCTTTATTGTGTTGATTGATCATCATGCCAAAACCGATCTTTTCTGCAGCCCTGCGCGGCGCGGGCCAAGTTTTTTTTTGTGATAATCCCCTGACTGGCAGCTTTTTTCTACTGGCCATTTTTTATGCTGCCGCCAGCAGCGGGCAAGCCTATACCGCTGTCGGCGCGGTGGTCGGGTTATTGATTGCCACATTTGCCGCCAAAGTATTGCGTTTAAAAACAGCCGATATTGATCAGGGTCTGCACGGGTTTAACGGTATTTTGGTCGGGATCACAGTGACCACCTTTTTTATTCCCTCGGCACTGATGTGGGTATTGCTGATTTTAGGCGCAATACTCTGCCCGATTGTGGAGTGTGCGATAGCGGAGTCTATGACGCGCAGTTGGGGCGTACCGGGTTCAACTGCACCTTTTGTACTGATTAGCTGGATGCTGTTGCTGGCAGGCTATAATTTATCGGGCGTACATTTGCATGTGCTTGATGCCGCAATTGTACCGAGTTCGCACTCGGCGGTCAGTCTGTGGATGCTACTTCAGGCCAGTATTCGTAATATTGCGCAGGTATTTTTACTAAACAACACTACCAGTGGGCTGCTGATTTTGGCGGGGCTTGCGGTACATTCACGGGCGATGGCGCTGACCACTCTTGGCGGAGCCTTGCTAGCCACCACGCTGGCGCAACTGTTTGGTGCAGATACTTACTCTATTCTGACCGGTTTATACGGTTTTTCACCGGTATTGAGTGCGCTGGCGATTGGGCGAGTCTTTTATTCACCGACACATTCACGTATCTGGCTGGCGATGCTGGCTACCTTTGTGACAGTCATTGTACAGGCGGCACTCAACCGCCTGTTTACCCCGCTGGGTCTGCCGACACTCACGGCGGCCTATCTGCTAACGCTGGGGATTTTTATGCTGGCACGGCCAGCATTGCAGATAATGAATACCACCAAAGCCTGATTAAACGCCAAATTCGGCACGGTATGCCTGAACAGCGGCCAGATGGTCAGCCAGCTCAGGCTGCGTGCCGACCTGCTCTTCCAGATAGGTAATCAGATCATGCAGATTGATAATAGATATCACCTGACAGCCGTAATCACGCTCAACTTCCTGAATTGCTGATAATTCACCTTTACCACGCTCCATACGGTTGAGCGCAATCATGACCCCAGCCAACGTCGCCTGTTGCGCGGCGATAATCTCCATCGATTCACGGATGGCTGTGCCGGCGGTGATCACATCATCAACGAGCATCACACGGCCCCGCAACGGGCTGCCTACCAAGTTTCCGCCCTCACCGTGCGTTTTGGCTTCTTTACGGTTAAAGCAGTACGGTACATCACGGTTATGGTGCTCTGCCAGTGCAACCGCCGCCGTGGTCGCAATCGGAATACCTTTATATGCAGGGCCAAACAGCAGATCAAACTCAACCCCTGAATCCACCAAGGCAGCAGCATAAAAGCGCCCTAGTAACGCCAAATCACGGCCAGTATTAAAC
>CAMTGL010000128.1 GCA_947071955.1 uncultured Plesiomonas sp. | reverse complement strand
TACGATCAAAACAACAATAAACTAGAGCTGGACGGCTCTGTAACTGGTGACTACCACTTTGCATCTAACCATAATGCCGGCATGTACCAGCGTGGTGATCAAAGTTATGCACGTCTGGGCCTGAAAGGGACTACCCAGATCAACAATAACCTGCAAGGTTTCGGCCACGTTGAATACAATCTGGCAACTAACCAAGACTCTAACTATAACGGCCCTAGTCAACTTCGTTTAGCTTATGCAGGCCTGAAAGATGACCGTTACGGTAGCATCAGTTACGGCCGTAACTGGGGTGTATCTTACGATGTAACCGGTTATACCGATGTGCTGCCTGAGTGGGGTGAAGATACCCAAGGTTATATGGTTGAAGCTACCAACAACTACAGTGGTTCAGCGCCAACTCTATTTGGTAATGGCCGTTCTGATGGTGTTCTACAGTACCGCAACAACTGGGATAACTTCAATCTGGCGCTGCAACTGCTAGCACCAAATGAATCTTATGACGGTGACTCATCAAACCACAACTATTCACGTATGGTAGAGAACGGTACTGGTTACGGTATCGCAATGAGCTACGATCTGGATATGGGTGTAACACTGGGTGCAACCTACAACAATGCCCGTAAATCTGATTGGCAGAAAGAGAACATTGCCAACGATAAAAATGCACAACTGTGGTCATTGGGTGCAAAATACGATGCAAATAACGTGTATGCCGCCATCAACTATACCCAAACTAAAAACCAAATGGCATACAGCATGAAGCCATTGGGTGGAGCTAGCATTGGTACTACAGCTAACAGCATCAACGACAACAGCTTTGCCTCTACCAGCCAAGCTGTATTTGCAGTAGCACAGTACAACTTTGACAACGGCCTGACCCCAACTATTGGTTATGCACAGGGCTGGTTACGCCACCCGAACGGTTATGTCGGCAACCAAGATTACAGCAAGTATGTTGATCTGGCCCTAATTTATAACTTCAACAGCAATATGAATGCGTTTGTTGATTATAAAATTAACCTGCTGGATAACAACGAATATACTGCAACCAACGCGCTATACACTAACAACGTAGCCGCAGTTGGCCTGCAATATACATTCTAATTCTGGCATCAGAATCTGTTTAGGGTAAACACTACTGCATGTAGTGCGTTACTTTAACCGGTTATCTGCCTGTGAATAAGCCAATACCCTTAACAGGGGTATTGGCTTTTTTACTTTTTCCCTACCCGTTTATTTTTAATCTCTTATCTCTCAAACACCTTGTCTCTTACTCCTACTTTTTGCATTTCCTGTGCGATACAACACGGCAATGTGGCGGATTTTTTAATCAGTTCTATGCTTAATTTTAGCGTGGCAAATTTGGGATATAAGCCACAAAAAAAGCAATGGCGATGCATACCAGCATCATAACAGACAAGGAAATAGATCATGAGATACCGCATTCTTACTGTCATTATTCCTGCTATTTTGCTTGCTAATACGGCTCATGCTGCTGAAGTTTATAATAAAAATGGTAATCAACTCGATTTTTACGGCTACATTATGGGCGATTACCACTTTGCCAAAAAAAATGATCTTTCAACCTACGGTGATCAAAGCAATTCGCGCTTTGGTTTAAAAGGCAGTACCACGATCAATGAAACCCTTAAAGGGTTTGGACATATTGAATATAACCAACCGCTTGGTAGCAACCAGAACCCGTTCTGGGGAAGCGATGGTGAAATCCGCCTTGGTTATGCCGGTGTTACCCACGAAACCTATGGCACACTGCAATATGGCCATAATTGGGGAGTGATGTACGATGTCACCGCGTATGCCGACATGTTGCCGGAGTTTGGTGAAGACACGCTCGGTTATTTTTCAGAAGTTTCAGCCAGTAGCCCGATTTCGCCAGACTCTATGTTTGGTACAGGGCGCGGTGATGGCATGCTGCAATACCGCTACAGCTATGCCAATTTTGACGTGGGATTACAATACCTAGCTCAAAGTACTGGCGTGCAGACTGACGGTGGTGGTATTTCACTGCAATACACCTTTAGCGATCTGGGTTTAACGCTTGGCAGCGCCTACAACTCAGGCGGTAAAGATATACAGGCTATCCGCAACCTGAGTGATACCCCACTAGCTGCTGATTTTAATGAAGATACCGCCGATATGTGGTCAGTCGGCGCAAAATATGACATGAACAATATTTATTTATCCGCTGTTTATGCCGAAACCAAAAATCTTCAGCCTTATGTGGATATCAACAGCAACAACAATTTTGCCGATAAAACGCAGGCCTATTTCCTGACAGCCCAATATACATGGGATAACGGCATTACACCGGGTATTGCATATGCACAAGGTAAAGCGAAAAACCTGACCGGTTATGGCGATCAAAACTACAGCAAATATGTTGATCTTTCGCTGACTTACGCCATTAATGCCAACCTCACCACTTACGTTGATTATAAAATCAATTTATTGGATCAAAATGACTACACATCGCAAAACAGTGTGCTGACAGACAATGTCACTGCCGTTGCTATGCAGTACGCATTTTAACCTGTTGCACTCTTTTCTCGCTTTGCACGATTAAGGCGCATTTGCGCCTTTTTTATTACAGAGTTGATTGTCAAGCACACACGCAAGCGGTATAAGGATAAAGGAACTTTTTCTGACTTTCATGGATGCTATCACACATGTTTGAACACATCATTGCCGCACCAGCCGATCCTATCCTCGGGCTTTCTGATACGTTTAAAGCAGACCCACGATCCCACAAAATCAACCTCAGTGTTGGTGTGTATAAAGACGATTCCGGTTTAACACCGGTACTACACTCAGTAAAAAAAGCCGAAAAACGTTTATTAGAAGAAGAAAATAGCAAAAACTACCTCGGTATTGATGGCATTGCCGCTTTTGGCACATCCACACAAACACTGCTGTTTGGCGAAAACAGCCAGATTATTGCCGCTAAACGCGCAAAAACAGCACAATCCCCCGGCGGTACAGGGGCATTACGCATTGCCGCAGAATTTATTGCTCGCCAAACCTCAGCAACCACCATCTGGATCAGTAACCCAACATGGCCAAACCACGTCAGTGTTTTTAAGGCGGCAGGTCTTGAAGTGCGTGAGTACGGTTATTTTGATGCCAATAACATGTCGCTCGATTTTGATGCCATGCTGACCTCATTAGAGCAGGCCAAAGCCGGTGATGTGGTGTTATTCCACGGCTGCTGCCATAACCCTACCGGTGTCGATCCCACACCTGCACAGTGGGATCTACTAGCAAAAAAATCGGCCGAAAAAGGCTGGCTACCGCTATTTGACTTTGCTTATCAGGGCTTTGCAAAAGGGCTGGAAGAAGATGCTTACGGCCTGCGTGCGTTCTGCGCAAACCATCAAGAGCTTCTGGTGGCCAGTTCATTCTCTAAAAACTTTGGTTTATATAACGAACGTGTTGGTGCTTGCACCCTTGTGGCCGCTAATCAGGAAACTGCCGAGCGTGCATTTAGCCAGATAAAATCGGTGATCCGCGCCAACTACTCTAACCCACCGGCGCACGGTGCTGCCGTTGTCGCCATGATCTTAGCTGACAGCCAACTCAAAGCCGAGTGGGAAGCCGAGCTTGCCGATATGCGCAGCCGTATCCACCAAATGCGTGAGCTGTTTGTGGCAAAACTACAACAACTGGGTGCAGACCGTGATTTTAGCTTCATTGCCCAGCAAAATGGCATGTTCTCATTCAGCGGTTTAAACCCACAACAAGTGGCCCGTTTGCGTGATGAATTTGCTATTTATGCGGTAGGTTCAGGCCGTATTAACGTTGCTGGAATTACCACGCAAAATATCGACCCACTGTGTCAGGCTATTGCCAAAGTACTCTAAGCGCTGCAGCTTTCAATACGGCAAAAAAGCACCGTAAAGCAAACGCGTATTTAAGGGATACAAACCACTATTTTCAGTGATAGATACTACGATCAGCCACGGTTTACTCTGTGGCTGATTTTTTTCGCTTAAAAATAAGCGTGACAAACTTCTCATTTTTCAAAGTTAGACACCATACTGATACTCACAACTAATGCTCACGGTAAACCCACCGCTCAATATCAGCAGGAGAGTCGAATGGAAAGTGTGCACATGCGACCAGCCATCAAAAAACATTGCCTGACTCTGCTTTGCTCGGGCAGCCTGCTTGCCGTTACCGCCGCGTTAATGCTGTATGCTCTGCAACCCAGTTGGTTTTTGCTCTGTATCCTGTTTGCACTCGCGGTCTATCTCGCATGGCAGGGGCTAACCCGTTGGCGAGAGCCCGATGTAGGGCTCACACTGTCAGAGATGCATCTGCAATATCACCATCGCAGTGGCGGCTGGGCGCTTCCGTGGCAGCACATTCAGCGCATCGGCATTCCCTGTCACCAGCAAGGGCTACAGTGGGTTCCGTTAAACTATCTGGGTATTCAGCTCAAAAATCGGGCCGATATTATTGATCGCATTACACCGGCGCTGATTTACCGCTTACTGCGCGAACAGTGTGAATTGGTAGATATAGGATTGGAACAAGAGGAGATTAATGATCCCCACGTAAGCACCCTGCTATACAACCCCGCAGCAATAGAGATCAACCAACGAGTCTATAGTGATGAGGAAGCAATGTTGCTACACCGTATGAAGCTATGCCGCCGCCTGCTTGGGTATGATCTGTATATTCCGCTCAGCGCACTCGACCGTTCTGCTGATGAAGTTATTGCTCTGTCTCGTATCTACCGTGAGCGAGAGGCAGCCCCCAAAGAAGCATAAAATCAGCGTTTATACCGAACTATACCTATACACCTACCACAGCAAAAACGGTTAGCTATCGGCCATTATGCATAAGCATGGCCAGCGAACCGTTTTTATCTGTATGTAAATCTGTGTACGAGCTATCTGCTTCTAAAAAATCTCTGGGCAGCTTACCAGCCTGGCATCTCCTCGCCCATAAACGGATTCGTACGCTTTTCATACCCAATCGTTGACGTTGGCCCATGCCCTGGTACGAACAGAGTATCATCGGCCAGTGGCCAGAGCTGATTGCGAATAGAAGAGATAAGCTGCTGATGATCTCCCATCGGGAAATCACTGCGCCCTACGCCGCCTTTAAACAGCACATCCCCCACAAACGCTACTTTAGCCTGCGTATTCACAAATACGACATGTCCAGGGGTATGCCCCGGGCAGTGCAATACCGACAGCGAAAATGCGCCGATCGTGATATTATCGCCATCGTTTAGCCAGTGATCAGGCACTAATGCGCCGCAATCAGGTAAACCAAACATCTGAGCCTGTTGTGACAATGAATCAAGCCAGAATTGATCCGCTTTCTGTGGGCCGTAAATCGGTACTGAAAAATGGTTGGCGATCTCACGAGCTGCCCCAACATGGTCAAGATGACCGTGCGTTAACAGCACTTTAGTCAGAGTAACACCTGCCTGAGTAACCGCATTAATCAGGGTGGCAGCATCACCACCAGGGTCAATCAACGCCGCTTCAAGGGTCTGATGACACCAGATAAGTGAACAGTTTTGCTGGAATGCCGTAACCGGTAAAATATGGTATTTCATTGTTAATCCAAAATAAAAAAGATCTCAGTTCAGATTTTGCAATTTTATCCACTTAAAAAGCAATTTCTTCTCATCAGAGTGGGCAAATTGACGCATAGTATAAGTAACGACAAAAAGGATTTATGTCATGTTTGATGCCATCTACACAGAGCAAAGCGTGCCGGCGGCAGAGATGCAATACTGTATCGCCAAAGCCAGCCAGCTCTATAGTGTGCCCGGTATTTTGCTAAAAGCCATATCACAGGTCGAAGGCGGCAAAAAATGGACTATCAGCAAAAACAGCAACGGCTCTTATGATCTGGGCCCGATGCAGATCAACACCATCCACCTTCCGCGCTTACAAGCACAGTTTCCCGGCTTAACGTGGCAAGCACTGGCCAGCAATACTTGTCTGAATGTTGCTGTTGCCGGATCACTGCTACAAGAGCACCTGTATCAGTGTCAAGGCGATGTCTGGTGTGCCGTAGGCAACTACCACTCCAAAACCCCTCAGTACCACATTAACTATCGCACCAAGGTGGTAAACGCCTATCTGAGCCTACTGATTGCCAAACAAAACAAAGCACAAGCCACGAAAAAAACAGCCATTCGCAATACTGCTAAACAGTCATAACCGGTACTGTACAGGATTAAAATAACCTATCATCTCCCTTACCCACAGTATAAATACGCTTCTAACCG
>CAMTGL010000127.1 GCA_947071955.1 uncultured Plesiomonas sp. | reverse complement strand
CAAATATAGCCATACAAACTCCGCACCCTGTTGCGGAGTTTTTTTATCGCATTGCCCCTACAATACGCCAGCAGATGCAGTAACCGTGGTCTGGCGTACAGATACCGCAACATGTGCGCCAAACAACGTACTGAGCAACTGCACATATTCGGGCAACACATTACCGGTAAGCAGTTGCGACAACTCCTCACCCACCGGACTAAATCGGTAGTAGGTTAAACGGTGTCCGGCCTCTGCAGCAGTCAAACTAAGATCGCTACCGGAAAAATGCAGGTAAAACGGTTTTCCGGCGATTAAACTTCCCGACTCCAGCTCGCCACCCAACAACAACCCCAGCTCTTGCAGTAACAGTAACGCACTGTAAGGCAGTTTGAATGTCCCCAGATTGAGCTGCTCAGGCAATACAGCCCGAAAGAGTGCCTTCAGCCCGCTTTTCGCCGGCCGTAAACCGGTAATAATTCGCTTAGAGGCACTGTCACTGCTAAAACTGCATGACACCGCACACGCACGCTGAAACAGCCGGGCTTCACGTTGCGTCATATCACGCAGGGTACGCAGCGCCTTAATTGAAAAGCTGCCCGGCTGCACAATTTCCTGTGCCAAAATTCGGCCCCACAAACGCTGCATGGCACTGCCACGCGTCTCTTGTGCCAACTGTAAAAAACTGCTGATCCAGTCAGGATCAGTCTCCACCGCCAGCGTATCTTGACACAAGCTTGCACCAATTCGCATGATGCTCTCTAAGTTGGCCTGCCGATCACGCTGCTCTTGCTGCAAGCGCTGCTGTAATCGCTGAGTCAGTGTCAGCGTCTGTTGCGGGTAGATTTTTCCGTCAATATGTCGCGCAGTGGCAATATCAATGGCACGTTTACGGGCACTAATCAGGCGCGGGTTGGTGCTGTGCATCTCTTCTGTTGTTTTCGCATCAAACGGTATATTTCCGCCATCAGTATCATCACTGTCTGTTTTTCGATCTGCCTGCGGCATTCCCTGCACTCCTTAAAAAAGCAATCGTGGAGAGGATTGCAAAACTGATAAATTAAACATATTGTTAACCTTGCGGCTACATTGCGGAGGTTAACAATATGCATACAATCATCAAAAAGCATATATGGGATTTTTTTATCGCCATTGGCTATATATGTTCACTACTCTTTTTAGCGCAATATCTGGCAAGATAGCGACTAACATCACTGCTCTGCCCGTTTGCTATATCGGCTGCAATCTATTTTTGTAGAGTGACAAACATATCTCTACTACTAAACCGTGCAAGACATAAACATCCCTATAAAAAACAAACTCATTAAACGTAAACCCGCCACACACAAAATAAAAATAGAGAATAAAAATAAGAAAGAAAAATAGAGCAGAGCACCAGAATAAAAGGGAAAGAGAAAGAGAAAGAGAAAGAGAAAGAGAAAGAGAAAGAGAAAGAGAAAGAGAAACCCAGTGTATGAATAGAAAAAATCCACAGTAAATAAAAAAATATAAAAAATAGCCACGAGGAAAAAGCACACTCACGGTGCGCTCTTTTCCCTGTGAATATGGCTATTCAGTAACGCTTAAAATAGCACTTAAAATAACGCTTAATCTGCGATTAACCACTCTGCATTAATTAGATACCCGACCCCTGATTCTCAGGCTCTTCATGCAAACCACACTCGCGTTTCAAACCAAAAAAGCGAGTCTGCTCTTCACTCATGCCCGGCTCCCATTTCTGGGTAGTATGGGTATCGCCAACCGATAAATACCCCTGTTCACGTAGGGGGTGATAAGGCAGTTGATGCTCGGTAAGGTACTGGTAAATCTGGCGGTCACTCCAATCAACAATCGGTAAAAACTTAAATACCCCACGTTGTATCGCCAATATCGGCAGAGCAGCTCGACTGTCTGACTGGCTATGGCGTAAACCAGAAAACCACGTTTGCGCGCCTAAACTTTGTAATGCCCGCTGCATCGGCTCAACTTTATTGAGCTGATTATATTGGGTGATCCCCTCTACCCCCTGCTCCCACAACCTGCCATAACGCGCCTCTTGCCACGCTGGTGAGTGCTCGGCACGAAAAATGTGTAAATTAAGCTGTAAACGCTCGGTCAGCTCATCAATAAAACGGTAGGTTTCTGCAAATAGATAACCGGTATCGGTCAGGATAACGGGGATCTGCGGTTGCTGAACACTGAGTAAATGCAGGCAGACGGCGGCCTGAATACCAAAGCTTGATGAGAGTACATGCTGCGCCGGAAGTTGAGTTAATGCCCACGCGACCCGCTGTTCAGCCGTTAAAGTCAGCAACAACTGGTTAATCGGGGCTAATTGTTGTTGCTGTGCTGCTTTATCCAACAACAATAGCTCTGCCAGCGCAGGTACGTGCAGCGCTATGGCTGCCCGTGGCAACAATAAGGAATCCGATGATAGAGAGACCATAATAACCTCAAAGGATACCGCCAACAGGCGATATCCGGTAGTCAGACTCAGTGGTAAAAATCACGTGCCGGATCAGTCACCGCACGAACAATGCCACTACGCAGGGTAAAATCACCAAACGGTTCATTATCAAGGCGTTCGGCTGACCAGCGGCCAATTAGCTGATCCAGCTCATTGAGGATCTCCGCTTCGCTGATGTTTTCACGATATAGCCGCGGAATACGCTCACCAGTCAGGCTACCGCCCAGATGCAGGTTATAACGGCCCAGTGCTTTGCCAACCAGCCCAATCTCTGCCAACATGGCACGGCCACACCCATTCGGACAACCTGTTACACGTAAAATCAGGTGCTCATGTGCCAACTGATGCTTTTGCAATAACTGTTCAACATCCGTCACCAAACCGGGCAGATAACGCTCCGCTTCGGCCATGGCCAGCGGGCAGGTTGGCAGTGAAACACACGCCATGGAGTTTTGCCGCAGGGCACTGACTCCCTCGGTCAGCAAGCCATGCTGACGCGCCAGCTTTTCAATCTGGGCTTTTTGCTCTAGCGGGACACCGGCAATGATCAAGTTTTGGTTGGCGGTTAAGCGAAAATCACCGCTATGCTGTTGGGCGATTTCCCGTAAGCCCGTTTTCAGTGTCTGATCAGCCGTATCAATGATGCGCCCGTTCTCAATAAATAAGGTGAGATGCCATTTACCGTCAATGCCTTCTACCCAGCCAAATCTGTCACCTCGGCCGGTAAAGGTATACGGGCGGATCGGGGCAAACGTAACACCCGAACGGCGCTCGACTTCGGCTTTGAAGGTATCAACCCCAATACGCTCTAAAGTATATTTAGTTTTTGAGGTGCGCCGGTTACTCCTGTCACCAAAATCACGCTGTGTCGTTACCACTGCTTCAGCAATTTTTATCGCATCTTCTTTTGCGATATAACCAAACTCAGTCGCCGTACGCGGGAAAGTAGCCTGATCGCCATGCGTCATGCCCAAACCACCGCCAATTAGCACGTTAAAGCCCACTAACTGGCCTTGCTCTGCTATCGCAACAAAGTTCAGGTCATTAGCATGCAAATCAACATCATTTTGTGGCGGGATCACAACGGTCATTTTGAACTTGCGTGGCAGATAGGTTGCGCCATAAATCGGCTCTTGCTCACCGCCGGCTACTTTTTCTTCGTCCAGCCAGATTTCGGCATAGCCTTTGGCGTTGGGCATAAAGTGATCTGAGAGCGCTTTGGCATACTCATATGCCTGTGCATGCAACACCGACTCTGCAGGGTTAGAGGTACACATCACATTACGGTTAACATCACCGGCGGTAAAAATAGAGTCAATCCCGACTTTATCGAGCCCCTGAAAGACCGATTTCAGGTTAGGCTTGAGAATGCCGTGATACTGAAATGTCTGCCGCGTGGTCAGGCGGATGCTGCCATACAGTGTCAGATCACTGGCATACTGATCAATGGCTAACCACTGCGCAGGTGAGACCACACCTCCGGCGATACGAGCACGAAACAAAAAGTGGTGACGCGGCTCTAATTTTTGCTCGGCACGCTCGGCACGAATATCACGATCATCTTGTTGATACAGGCCGTGAAATTTAATCAGTTGAATACTGTCGGCAGAAAAGCCCCCCGTTAGGCCGTCGTTAATCTCTTCTGCAATGTTGCCGCGTAAAAAGTTGCTCTGACTTTTGATACGCTCATTATCCGATAATTTCTGGCTCATCAATACACATCCCTTTGATAGCGTTTCGTTTGGCGCAGCTCGCTAAGGTACTCTTCAGCCTGTTCAGCAGAGTAGTGGCCATGCTGGGCGATAACCTCAAGCAGGGCACGTTGTACATCGTGTGCCATGTGATTGGCATCACCACAGACATACAGGTGTGCGCCCTGCTGTAACCACTGCCAGAGCTGTGCGCCCTGCTCACGAATTTTATCCTGCACATACACTTTGTGCGCCTGATCGCGCGACCATGCCAGCGATATCTGCGTCACTAATCCTGATTTAACCCATTTTTGCCACTCTACCTGATACAAAAAGTCATCGGTAAAGTGTGGGTTGCCAAAAAATAACCAGTTTTTCCCTTCCGCACCAGAGGCTTCGCGTTGTTGCATAAAAGCACGGAACGGGGCAATGCCGGTTCCCGGACCAATCATCACGACCGGTGTTTCAGGATCATTGGGCAGGCGAAAGTTATCATTGGGCTCAACAAACACCCGCAGCGCATCACCGGTTTGCAACCGATCGGCTAGAAAACCAGATGCTCCGCCGCTACGAATTTGTGCATTCTCTTCATAACGCACCACGCCAACGGTCAGGTGCACTTCATCTCCCACCTCTTCTTGTGCTGAGGCAATGGAGTACAGGCGTGGGGTTAAACGGCGCAACATACCAAGCAGTTGTTCAGCACTTAGCGGGCTTGGGGCCTGTTGCAGCATGGCAATCAGTGAATGCTGTTGGGCATAGTGACGCAGTGCGGCTTTATCCCCCGTTAAGATCTGTAGGTGCTCTGCACCGCTAAAACCGGCATAAGCGTCAACCACTGAAGGGGCGTTTTGGGTGATCTCATAGTGATGAATCAGTGCTTCACGCAGTGATAAATCTAAATGGGTATCAACACTGACCGTTTCACTGCCCTGTAAACTGACATAACCGAGCAATTCATCCACCAGCAGAGGATCATTGCTAAACCAGACACCGAGTGCATCACCGGCCTGATAAGTTAAGCCACTCTCAGCCAGATCAATTTCAATGTGGCGAACGTCTTTTTCAGAGAAACGGCCGGTAATTTTTTGCTGGGCAGCAAGTTGCACAGTGCAGGGCGCATCTTTGCTGTAGTGCTGCTGTTTGTTAGGAGATACGGGTACATGCGCTGTTTCAGCCACAGAGGTGGAGATGATTGAAGATGCTACCGCTAACTGCGGGGCAAGTTCAGCCACTAATGCGGCAGACCAAAGATCAACGGCAGCCTGATAATCAACATCCGCATCAACCCGTGCCAGTAAGCGCTGTGCACCCAGCTCGGCAAGACGAGAGTCAAAGTCTTTACCGGTTTGACAAAACTTTTCGTAGGAGGAGTCTCCTAAGCCAAATACGGCAAACTGAGCGGCAGAGAGATCAGGCGCTTTTTTGCCGTACAGGAATTTATGCAGTTCAACGGCCTCTTCCGGCGGCTCACCTTCACCATAGGTGGCGGCAATGACAATCAGGATTTGAACTTGAGCCAGACTTTTTAATTTTACATCAGCCGCTTTCAGGTAGTTCACCTGCCAGCCTTCGGTTTGCAGCGCATCGCGCAGGCCTTCTGCAACCCGTTTGGCATTGCCTGTTTGTGAGGCAGAAATCAGGGTGATGACGGGTGCCGGAGTCTGCGTGGCCGCGCTGATAGCGGGTGTCTGGCTGCCAAGATGGGCGGCCAGTGTTGCTGTGCTGGTCTGATGGCTCAGTGCCCAAAAATAGCCGGATAACCATGCCAATTGCTGTACGGAGGGGTCACCCAGAGTTTGCTGTAAGCCGCTTAGTTGCGCGGCACTGATTGGCACAGAGGCCGCCAGTAAATCCTTGGCACTCATCATCACGACATTCCTTATGCTAGAGATGTGGCTAGATTACCTACAGTTCTAAATCAAGATAAAGAATGGATAGCAATGTTTAATAACCGAAAGAAATAAGAACGGGCACCGCAGTGCCCGTTGGGGTAAATGATCGAACAGATTGAATCAATTAGAAGCCGAACGACAACCCGCCGTACCAGCCGTTGGTATTCATGTCGCTCGCATTATTGTTATTTTCGTTGAAATCCATCTTCGCCCACTGATAACCGGCTTTCAGGTTCAGTGCGCCGGCACTCCATGCCAGACCCAGTTGGCCATCGTAGCCCCATGTGTTGTCATAGAGCGGCATGTTCAGCTCTGCAGTAATAGACAAGTCTA
>CAMTGL010000126.1 GCA_947071955.1 uncultured Plesiomonas sp. | reverse complement strand
CCTTTAGCCGAGCGTTTAACGATAAAACTTTTATTCAGCCGCATGATGTCTGAGGCATACTGCTTACGCAGCAAATTATCACCAATGGCAATTCTGACCGTATCACGGCCATGATGGAACAGCCCCCAGTTAACCAGCGCTGGATCCATAGCGATATCGCGATGATTTGAAATAAACAGATAGGCTTTATCAGCTTCTAGATGCTCCAATCCGCTGTAAGTCACACCGTCTGTTGTTGTGGTGATCATCCGCTGCATGTAGCTTTCAACTTGCTCTTGAAAAGCCCGTACAGAGCGAATATTGCTAACCCGCTGCTGTAAAAAATAGCGCACTGCGGGCTTTAAAACCCAGCCGCACCAACGCGTTATTTTAGGAAAACGAAACTGACAAATTGCATTGATAAACTCATCATTATGCAGAATATTGGCCAACACGGGTGCCACTTCGCTATCATGATAAGGGCGGATATCCGCAAACTGCGCTGTACTCTCTTCGCTCATTCTCGTCATCTGTTGTTATTATCATTCCGGTGAAAGTTTATTATACGAGTGATCATTTTAAAACCTAATCCTACCAACGCAACAGTATGTTAAAACAGCTGTGCGCCCTGCACGCAAACGTTTTCCTTGCAATGGGTTCATGGTATTCTTGCTACCCGCAACACGGTGTAGATATCCATGTTAACCGATAACTACTGCCGCTACCGTCATTCCCACAGCTATTACAGGAGTTCACCCACTATGCAACCCAAAGTCGCTGTTGTTATGGGTTCGAAAAGCGATTGGGCAACCATGCAGGCTGCCGCAGAGATGCTCTCTGCACTGGATATCCCTTTTCACGCTGAAGTGATTTCTGCTCACCGCACACCCGATAAATTGATCAGTTTTGCTGCCACTGCCGCAGAACAAGGCTTTCAAGTCATTATCGCCGGTGCAGGGGGCGCTGCACATTTACCGGGAATGTTAGCCGCGAAAACCTTGTTACCTGTGCTCGGTGTACCGGTAAAAAGTGCCGCACTCAACGGAATGGATAGCCTGCTATCTATCGTCCAGATGCCAAAAGGGATCCCCGTTGCGACCTTGGCCATTGGGGCAGCAGGGGCGGCCAACGCGGGTCTGCTTGCCGCACAAATTTTATCATTGCATGATGAAGGCATTCGCCAACGCCTCACTGTATGGCGTGATACGCAAACCGACACCGTACTCAATAACCCTGACCCGAGGGATCCGGCATGAGTTCAGTTTGGGTATTAGGTAACGGGCAGCTGGGCGATATGTTACGGCAAGCAGGTGAGGTGATGGATATCACTGTGACCCCTTGCGGATTCGAGGATAATCCGCCCTTCCTGCCAGAAAATGCAATTATCTCCGCTGAAATTGAGCAGTGGCCAGATACCGCACTCACACGCCAATTTTCGCAACATACCGGTTTTATCAACCGAGATACCTTTCCGCTGTTGGCCGATCGTTTCACACAAAAACAGCGTATTGATCAACTGGATCTGGCGACCTCACCTTGGCTAGCACTTGACAGTACCACGCAATGGCCGGATATTTTTGCCCAACTGGGCGAAAAGGTGATCGTAAAACGACGTAAAGGTGGCTATGACGGGCGTGGCCAGTGGCGTGTTATGCATACCGATGATCAGCACAGCATTCCTGCCGAGATGTATGGCGAATGTATTGTTGAGCAGATGATCCCGTTTGATGGCGAAGTTTCACTGGGCGGCGCCCGCGGGCGCGATGGTACACGGGGATTCTATCCGCTGACCCATAATCTGCATGAAAATGGCATTCTGCGTGCCAGTGTTGCGCTACCTAAGCCAGATTCTGCACTTCAACATCAGGCAGAACACATGCTCGGTAGCTTGATGGAGAGCCTTGATTATGTGGGCGTCATGGCGATGGAGTGCTTTGTTG
Organism: uncultured Plesiomonas sp.; assembly: GCA_947071955.1. Classification (GTDB taxonomy): domain Bacteria; phylum Pseudomonadota; class Gammaproteobacteria; order Enterobacterales; family CAMTGL01; genus Plesiomonas. The sequence goes on along the minus strand of CAMTGL010000126.1, from coordinate 4,460 downwards.
TTGACGGTAAATTGCTGATTAATGAGCTAGCACCGCGCGTACACAACAGCGGCCACTGGACACAAGCAGGTGCATCTATCAGCCAGTTTGAGTTGCATTTACGGGCACTGCTCGGCTGGCCATTACATACACCTGTTGTATCTAGCCCTGCGGTGATGATTAATATTATCGGTACACCGTTTACTCTGCACTGGCTCTCTGTTCCGCTGGTACAGTTACACTGGTACGGTAAATCAGTGCGCGAAGGCCGTAAACTGGGGCACCTTAATCTTGCCCACCCAGAGCCTTTTGAACTTCAGGCCGCCTTAGGCAGTCTATCTACACTGTTACCTGCTGAATATGCATCCGGTATTCGCTGGGCACAACAAAAACTTAGCTAAATACTCCCTTGCGGTGGCATCAGTGCCTGATGTTCACCGCATTGATTTTAATGGAAACTCCGCATCACTTTCACCATGTAACATGACCATTTAATGCCCTTTTTTATATTATTATTCCAGATTGACCTAAGAAAAAGCTGAATCGATTAAGTTGCGGGATATACATCACAGCCAAACCATAATTTTGCTTGCTACACTGCCAATAAGCTTACCCATAAAGGATGCACAATAATGATCAGATTATTTACTGAAACAGATATGGATACGCTCCTCAATGTATGGCTTACCGCATCAATTGATGCGCATGACTTTGTAGAACCCCACTATTGGCACAGCAAAATAGACAGTATGCGTACACAATACTTGCCCAGTGCCATGACGTGGGTTTACGCAGATGAAGGTGACATCAAAGGGTTTTACAGCCTAGCGGCAGATGGTCAACTTGCCGCTCTGTTTGTTGATCCTCAGTATCAGAATGCAGGTATCGGTACTGAGCTTTTAGCACACGCAAAACAGCAGATGGAAACCCTCACACTGACGGTATACGCTGAAAATTTTGATGCAGTTCGCTTATACAAGAAACACGGTTTTAGCATTCAAAATGAGCAACCAAACCCATATACCGGCCACAAAGAGTTTGTGATGGCAACAGCGTAATATCTGCACTATTTAAGTATTTAATACTAAACACTTATTTTAAAAGCAGAAAGCCAATCGTAAAGTACGTTTAACTAACGTAACTTACGGTTGGCCTCCCATCCTTTACCTGATTTTTCTTTACGCTGATAAGCGCCTTTTCCTTTTTTATTCCGTTCTACTTTTGCTTTAAAGACTGGGCTCGTAACCAGTGCTTTTAGTGCGTTATCGTTAATTGTACCTCTGTTCATCTCAATTTTTTTGCTCATATCCTATCCTCTTACTTTTTGTACTGATCATTACTTGAAATAATCATATAACAGTATAAAAGAAACATTGCTACCACCAGTAAAAATACCATAGATAAACTACAAATATTGTCAGTTATGTCTAAGTGATGAATTCTGTATCCAGTTGATTACATTATTTACTTTAAAAACAATATCTTGCCAGGAAATAAACAGATTAATTGATACAGTTCAACATAAAAGGTGGTTCAATAAAATGTTCAAATAACAAAAACACTACTACTGAACTTATTTTATGATGAAGCACACCTGTCTGACCTTATCGTTAATCGCATTATCTATCTCTCAGGCTATTGCAGCCCCCATAACATCAACCGTAAATATAACGAACGGTCAAAATGTTACTTTATCTGATAACATTGAAACTCATAATGAATACGGTGTTGCGGTTAATGGCGCAAACAGCACATTAACGTCTGATGGAAAATCAATTACCACTGATGGGGATAATGCACTCGGAATCCGGGTCATGAATCAGGGGCATGCGATTTTCAAAAATGGTACGATCCAGACCAGTGGTTCAGGCTCTTACGGTATCAGTGCTGAAAACAGCGGATCATTGATTGAGCTCGATAATGTAAAAATCATTGCTGAAGGTAATAATTCTTACGGTGCACTATCAGCAACTCAGGGTAAAATCAATGCAAATAATCTCTCAGTCATCACTAAAAACAATAACTCAAATGGTATCAGCGCCATTAATACCGGATCATCCATAAACCTCAAAAACACAACTATAAACACACAGGGAAACGCCTCTCACGGTATTTATAGTGCCGAAAAAGACGCTAATATTAGCTCAACTGCACTGACTGTTCACACTAAAGGCTCACTGTCATACGGCATTGATCAAACCAATCAAAGCCACGGCTATTTTAATGACACTACCATTACCACACAAGGCAAAGGCAGTGCAGCTATCAACACCTCTTCTGGCGCAGCAACAACACTGAATAATATTTCCATTGATACATATGGCGAACGCAGTGATGCTTTTAAGATCAATTCAGGTAACGTACATATAACACAAGATAGTACTGTAAATATCATTAATACTCACGGCACAAACTCCAGTGCAATGGATCTGGCAGGAAAATCAACGGTAAATATTCAAAATAGCTCGCTGGTTGGTAGTGGTACAAGCAACCATATTTACTTTATTCACAATGGTTCATCAATAATTAACTCATCAGGTAATACAATGAAATCAACCGGAGCTCTTATTCAAGCTACCGGCGGAACTAGCACAATTAATATGCAAAGTGATTATGCCATCAATACCAATGGTGGATTGATGAATATCAGCAGTATTTCAGCCGCAAAATCAACCTCTGTCACACTCAATGCCGACAATAAAACACTGCTGGCCGGCAACATTGTCAATGATGAAAATAGCACTGCCATTTTGAATCTCAAAAACCAATCTGAGTTCTCAGGTAATGTCCAAAATTTAACCCACGCCAATGTATCAGGAAATAGCCAATTATTACTCAATGGTAATTCCAATATAGGTACTACACATCTTGATAAGGGTTCTCTTATCTTCACACAAAACAGTTCCCGCTATCCGACACTACACACTCAAACACTGTCGGGTAATGGCACAATACTGTTTGATACCACACTGGGCAGTGATCACTCAAACACCGCAAAAATCACCGCAGACAATATCAGCGGTGATTATAAAATTTATGTACATAATCTTGGCGGACAAGGCGCTTATACCCGTGATGAGGGTATCAATATTATTCAAGCGAATAATGAAAATAGTGCTCGTTATGCGCTGGGTGCGCCTGTATATGCTGGCGTATATGAGTACTTACTACACCGCCACGGTAATGATATCTACCTGCAAAATGAGCTTCCAGTAAAACCGGCTAAACCCAATGAAAAACCAACACCACCGTTGACACCTCCAACCACCAAACCAGAAAGTGACTCAAATGCTGACCATACACCAAGTTATCGTCCGGCAGTACCTGGTTATCTATTAGCCACTTATCTTGACCAAAACTACGGCTATCTCTCTGTTGGAACGCTGCATGAGCGTACCGGTAATACTATTGAACCCCAGCAAAAAAATAAAGACTCCCAGCGTATGTGGTCACGGGCATTTACCAATAAAACACAAACCAACAATTACCGGTTTGATTTCCCCTCTTATACTAACTTTTATCAAATTGGGTATGATTTAAAACATGAAAGTGATGTTGCTGAACCGGTTTATGCCGGTGTTACCTTTGAAGTCGGCCATGCACACAATAAAACCTATGATGAAAAACGTATTGACGGGCAATTTGCAGGGAAAGTTAATGTTGATGCAATCGGCATTGGGGCGTATTACACACGGTATCTAAGCCATAATGATTATATTGATATTGTCGGAAAAGGGATTCGATATAAAAACCATTACTCGGCAAAAGCAGAAAATAACCAAACACAAAATGCATCATCACTGCTGTTATCTATGGAATATGGGAAAGACTTTCCTATTTCAAAATATATCCATATAGAGCCACAGGCACAGGCTATCTATCAATTCAACCATGCAAACAGCATTACTGACAGCCATATTGGAGTATCGAAAGAAAATACTCAAACTGGGCAATTAAGATTAGGTAGCGCCTTTTATTCTGACAGTATCAGCATTAATAAAGACATTAATTACCGTCCATATTTCTCGGCAAATTATATTAAAAAAATGAATAATAATGCGCAGCTAGTGACAGACAGTGACGGTCTAAAGCAAAATATGGATTCAGACTACTGGCAAGTTGGTGCAGGGCTTGATAGTCATCTCAATGCTCACACTCAAGTCTATACAAAAGTCAGATACCAACAGACATTTAGTGACAAGGAGTCCCAATGCAGTGCTATGATAGGGTTGTCTTTCACATGGTAATCGGCATAAAAATGCTATATACCATATTGCAAGTATAATAAAACAAATAAAGATCAAAAAACCATTAAATTGCTGATAAAAAGAGATATTTTATATATTTACAAGAATTCATATTCTTTATTACACTGTATCTTGTAAAGAAAGTATGTCATATTTCGTTTTATCTGCATGTAACAAAAAAAATAGCCTGAAACATTTTGAAAGAAATGTTTGGCTATCTGTGCGCTATTCAGG
>CAMTGL010000125.1 GCA_947071955.1 uncultured Plesiomonas sp. | reverse complement strand
GCCAACCTCATTCTCATTTCTGTTTCATCTGCCACTGTGGATACACAGCCCCGATAACCCATTTTTGCTCAGATAGCACGGTATATTCCCCCGCACAGCCGTAACAGGTTCTACTAATAAAAGTAGTTCGTGAAATGCCAGTCTGTAGAATTTATTTTCAGCCGTAACCTGTGCTCATCTGCGTATTAACGAATACGCTGCAACACTCGACCAGAAAGCGAAGCATCAATTTGCCATTGATAATCAAAATGCTGCATCACACTCGGATTTCCCTGCGCTGAAAGGCTGATCGCGTGCAGGCGGTTACCGGCCTGATGCAAATCAGCAAGCTGCTTGATAAGCGGGTCAGACAAGCGATTGGTGATAAAATCAGACAGAACAATCAGATCGGCATTGTGGTATGCCGACTCTTTTTGCAACAGCAGTGCTCGCTCAATGCAGGCATTTAAATCCGTTCCGCCCAAAAATCGGTACGATAAAAAGGCTTTGGCATGGCTCATGCCCTGTGCGCCGTTTAGCTCAAAACAGACCACATCCGTGGAGAAAATCAGCACATAGCAATTGCGCCCCTGCGCAATAGCTTGCTGCATCAGCGCCAGACACATCCCCTTTGCGCAGCGCTCCGGATAACCGGCCATTGAACCGGAGGTATCCACACAAATAATAAACGGGCCACCGCGCTCAAGCCCTGCGGGTTGCCGCTGTTGCTGGGCAGTGCGATGCTGTGGCTGGATCACCTGATCACTGCCATCGAGCTGATAGCTAAGCAACTGCCCCTCGGCTAACTGTTTGTAGAACAAAAACTCAAGCTCATCCACCGACAGCATAATCGCCGAGCTGGTGAGCAAGCGCTCCAGATCACGGCCAAAACGAATCCCTGCAACCTCCTCCGGTTGTGGCACTTTCTGGGCGGCCCGTTGTGGTGCAGTTCGCTGGCGTTGCTGGGCGGCTATCGCCTCTGCCGCTTTACGGCCAAGTTCAGCGGCAATGGTTTTCAATGCTGACTGTCGGCTCAGCCACTGGGCCAGCGCTGCCAGCGCGGTCATCTCTCGGCGGCTGAGTGTGGCATCTGCCATATCCCAGAGGCGGCCTGACTGCTCGCTATCTCCTGCGGGCACGAGCTGCGTCAGTTGCTCGGTACTCTGCATGCGCTGATACAGTGCTTCTAACTGCACCGCACGGGCCTTATCCAGCCAGACAATCTGTTCGGCCAACACATCTTGATCAAGATAACCCTCCCAGCGCACCATAAACTCGCTGCGTAGTTCAGTTAACTCCTTCTCGGAACGGTGTGATTTATAGGCAGTAATCAGCGGCTTTATCGCACTTTCAAGCGGGGCAACACCTTTGATTTGCAGCCGCAAGGCTTCAAGATGGGTCAGAAACTCGCCCATCTCCATCGTCTCATAGCTGTGAAAGAGCCCGAGCGTATGAATGGCTGCCTGTGATAGATTCTGGTGCAAAATCACCAAGCTCATCCGAGCTTTCCAGCGATCAGCCTCTCGCTGTAACAGCCCTTTCAGCCACGGCTGGCGCGTGGTGTGCTCCTGCAACTCGGGCGATTGCAACAACTGTTTTCCGGCTTGTTCTACCACCCGCTCGACATGTTTTAGTGCGGCATCGAGCAGAGCCGGATCACGCACCGGCATGGTGTTTGATCCGCTGGTAGGTCGCTTCTATCCCTTGAATGCCATTTTTCACCTGATCCAGATCGCACAGTAGCTGATCTAAGCTGCGTTGGATCTGGTCAATAAATAGCTGATCGGCAAAGTGGTGCGGCACAGTTTTCAAGAACTGATCACGCTGCACCTGCAAGCGTTGCATGAGTGTTTGCTGTTGTTGCTCAAGGGAAGTTAGCGCAGTTTGCCACTGTTGTTCTGTCTGCGCACTAACTGGCCAGATACCGGAGATCCCAAGAGGTACATCGTGGTTAGCGCTATCGCGTACGACTAGTTGCATCTGGCTATCAAGCGCAAAGCTGACATGCTGCGAACTGGTCTGGGTATTAATAAACACCGGTACTGTGCCCAACCCTTTAGCCAGAAGCTTTTGCAGCTCGGTTGGATCAAGCAACAGTTGATAAGCCGGCTCTGGGTTGGCACGGGTTAAGACCGGATCGGCCACCAGCGGGATCAGGCGAATCAACCCCTTGTGTGCCATATGGCGAAACTCAGCAGCCTGGCTCAGATCTAACTGATAGCGCTCACCACGCAAGCCATTGCTTTTGATCAATAAAGGCCGAACGGCTGCCATGCGAGTTGCCAGTTGATGCACAATCTGATCATGCAGATGGGCGATTTGCTCGCGAAATTCATGCTGATCGTAAGCCATGTTTTCCGCATAATCACTGATCAATGTACGAACAAATTCACGGGTTGGCAGATCACGCCACAAGCAGTTAACCAAAATCAGCAGATCAGTCGGGGTGATCTGCGCACGGCCGTTAAAAAACGCGCACGCCCGCAGCAGATGAATGGATTTTTTCCAGCGCCGATCTGAGATATACAGATCAATCTCTGGATCTTGCTGCTGTTTCTCTTCCAGCTGAGTTTTAATGTAGTAGATTTTTTCAAAGCAGCTGTCGGGCAGATCCACCAGCGGGATCTGCTGTTGCCATGCCAAATACTCTTGCTCTGAAATTTTCAGATCAGCCGGTACCGGATCACGATAGCCATCATGAGCCGCCACCCCCGTAGAGCGAAAATTATCTTTCTGCTCCACTTTGCCCACATACACCCGCAGCAGCATGCGATCATAAAACGGATCAAGCCCGCCATGCGGATCGGGCAACTCATTTGAGGCTGTGATCAGTAAACGCATCGGCAGTTTGAGCATCTGAGTGCCGTTACGAAACAGCTTTTCGTTTAGCACGGTCAACAGCGTATTTAAAATAGCGGGGCTAGCTTTCCAGATCTCATCCAAAAAAACAATGTGGGCAGCCGGAAGATAGCCTTCGGTCAAACGCACATATAAGCCCTGCTCTTTGAGCGCCAAAATAGAGAGTGGGCCAAACACCTCTTCCGGTGTCGAAAAGCGGGTCATCAGATATTCAAACGTACTCGCTTCATTAAACGCGTACATTAAACGCTTTGCGATCAGGCTTTTACCAATACCTGGGGGCCCGAGTAAAAAAACACTCTCGCCGGATAACGCCGCCAATAAGCTGAGTTTAAACGCATTTTGGCGTTCGTATACGCCTTCGCACAAATGATGATTCAGGCGGCTGACGCGGCTATTCAACCGTTCGCCTTGTTGTAAAGAGAACATTAAGCGCACTTCCTCTGAGCATCTGCCGTATCCGGTAAAACCGCATAAAATTGGTAGTACCTACGGAAGAATCCATCTATTACAACGTGCAGCAGCAGAATATTTAGGGGATAACCTGACTCACAACACAATACAACGTCGCGCATCAACTTACTTGGCACGGTAAGGCAATGTCAATTGTTCAGAGCACCAAGCTTTGATACAAATTGTCACACCCACTCACAATACAACACAATCACCAAAACTGATTAACATTATTCTTGACGTTCACCGCACAATAAAAAACCGAGCCGGTACTGCGCTGTCTGGCGCAAGTACCGTACTCGGTTAATCAGATGTGATCAGTTGGCGGAAAAAACAACATCAACGGGAAAATGTGACTTTTTCTGCCTCAGGAAGGTAAATATGGGTCTGTGCCGGTTGAGTTGTTGCGATCACCTTACCATCACGCACCGAATAACGAACCGGCACTTGGCGGCGCAACGCATCAAAACCATTTTCGGCCGGAAGGATAAGCACGCTGCCGCGCTTACCCACGTCAAGGCCATAATCTTGCAAATTCAAGGTTCGCGCACTGTAGTCAGAGATCAGTTTTAAACCATCATTAAGCTGACCATAGCCCATCAACTGACACACGTGCATGCCCATATGCAGCACCTGCAACATATTAGCGGTACCGAGTGGATACCAAGGGTCAAACACATCATCATGCCCGAAACAGACATTAATGCCCGACTCGAGCATCTCTTTCACGCGTGTAACACCACGGCGCTTAGGGTAAGTATCAAATCGCCCTTGTAAGTGAATATTCACCAGCGGATTGGCAACAAAGTTGATGCCTGAAATGCGCAGCAACCGGAACAACCGTGAAGCGTACGCGCCATTGTACGAGTGCATGGCTGTCGTGTGGCTGGCGGTTACTCGCTCGCCTATCCCCTCGCGGTGTGCCAGTGCAGCCAGCGTCTCAACAAAGCGTGACTGTTCATCATCAATTTCATCACAGTGCACATCCACCAAGCGATCATACTTAGTGGCCAACGCCATCATTTTATGCAGAGATTCAACGCCATACTCACGGGTAAATTCAAAGTGCGGAATCGCCCCGACCACATCAGCACCCAGACGCAGTGCCTCTTCCAGCAGAGCCTCACCGTTCGGATAAGAGAGGATCCCCTCTTGTGGGAAGGCAACAATTTGCAAGTCAACCCAGTCGGCCACTTCCTGCTTCACTTCCAGCATCGCTTTCAGTGCAGTCAACTGCTGATCAGACACATCCACATGGGTACGCACATGCTGAATACCGTTGGCTATCTGCCATTTCAGTGTCTGCCATGCACGCTGCTTGACATCCTCATGTGTCAGAAAGGCTTTACGCTCTGCCCAGCACTCAATGCCTTCAAACAGTGTGCCTGAGTCATTCCAGCGTGGAACACCGGCGGTTTGAGTGGTATCCAGATGAATATGGGGTTCGATAAATGGCGCACAAGCTAATCCGCCTTCAGCATCCAGTACCTCTGCCCCCTCAGGGATTGGCACTGCCTGTTCCATCGGCACAATCTGCTGAAATTTTTGCTGATGAATTACCAACTGCCACAAGCCTTCGCGGTCAGTGAGACGTGCATTCTGAATGAACATGGTGAGCCTCAAATTAGGGTGTTCTGTTTTTTTACAGCGAATAGTCGCCTATCACAAGTAGATACGGTGGCCGTCTGGCTTATTGCTGATGCCACCTGCCACCGTTTGTAGAGAGTAAACCGATTATTTCGGTATCCTGTTATCTGGCCACCGCTTGATTTTAGCTTGCGTACCCTCGCTATGACACACCGTATTGCGCACGCAGTTGGCGGTTAACTAACGGGTTCAGCACTAAGTAGCTCAGTGCACCGCCCAATACCGCGTTAACCGGAACAATACCCGGCAACAGATGACCAGCCGCAACACCGAGTGCAACCGCTGCAATCGCCGCCCAGTTCACCTGCAAGAAATGCGCGGTAGCAAAATCCTGATAGTGCTTACGGCGCAGCAGGTAGTCAGTAATAATTACGCCGCCAATCGGCGGAATGGCGGCCGATAAAAATGTCAGCCAGCCAACAAAGTTGTTATACAGCCAGAGGGCGCACAATGTACCAATCAGCCCGTTTGCGATGGCCAGCTTTTTACTCGACCAACCGGTAATATTGGCAAAACCTAAGCCCGAGGCATACAGGGCATTATCATTCGTAGTCCAAATATTAAGCCCCAGTACAATAATGGCAGGGATCAGTAAGCCCTGTGCCAGCATCACATCAGAGATATCCGCTTTACCCAGCACAGCAGCGCCTGCCGCACCAAATACAAACATCAGGGTGTTGCCGATGAAAAAGGCAATCATAGTGATCCAAACAGCCGATTTTGCGCTACGCCCGAAACGGACAAAATCAGCCGTTAAACTTCCTGCGCTGATAAATGACCCTACCACCAAAGCCAGTGCGGTGGAAAATGAGAGCGGCTGAGTCGGAACAATGGCCTGTACCGCCGTCAACCCACCGGCACCACTCACTGCCAGCCATACCGAGTAACTGCCCAAAATAGCAATCGCAGGCACGGCGATGACCGACAAGATCATCAGTGCTGAAATACCGAACATCACGGTAGCGGTCATCAACAGGCCGGAGAGCACAATCAGTAAATTCACATCCCATCCGGTCGCTTTGCCGACCGGAATAGCAAACATTGCCACGCCAACACCGAACCAGCCAACCTGTGTACCGCCGAGCAGTGCCGAAGGCAGCCATGAACCTTTAATGCCAAATGAGTAACGCGCGAGAAGGTGGGTCGAAAGGCCGGTGTCTGCACCGATGTAGCCAAGAAAGGAGGTATAAATGCCGAGAAGAAGATTACCGATGAGTACTGCGAGGAAAAAATCGTTGAAAGCCAATCCGGTGCCGAGTGTGCCGCCCGTCCACATACTGGCAGAAAAAAAGGTCAGCCCCAACATAACGAATGTTAATGACATGACCCCTTTGCGTGCCGACTGAGGGACGACCCCCAGACTGTAATTGTTATCGCTTGCCATTACCCCTCCCGCATCATCCGGCCAAAAAAATCTGCCGCATATTATAGCGTTAAGAATAAAATG
>CAMTGL010000124.1 GCA_947071955.1 uncultured Plesiomonas sp. | reverse complement strand
AGAGCAGTGTCAGCGTTTTCACGTTGACAGGGCGCGCATTATTCCGCACTTCCCTTTGGCTGTCAAGGTCTGTTTTTCACATTCCTTAAAAGCGTTTTATTCTTTACTGCTTAGCTTTCAGTGATTTGCATCACGATTGCCGTGTCAGTGGGGTCGCATTATAGGGAGTTTTGAGTTTGGTGCAAGAGATAATATAAAAAAATAACGCGTTCGCGTCATTTTTAATCATTTCCCATGAAAAAAGGCTGTTTTGTTATTTTAAGCGCGCTAATTCGCTGAATTGTTGAGCGAATTCTTTCACTTTATCCCAATTGGTGTATTCAATTTCTTTGCTTGTGTCGGTTTCTCCGCCGGTAATGCGCATAATGAGTTGGATCATGATGCGGTCAAACCATTTATAACGTGGGTAGTAGAGTGCACCGGCAAAAACAGCGGCCAGTTTCGGCTTCCACGGGGAGCGTTGCAGGAACTTCTTTATATAGGCATTGGTTTCCGGTGTGTTTTTGCCCTCTTTACGGGCTGTGAGGTTTACACCAAAAAAAGCGCTAGGCCGCGCGTTGAGTGTTTGCTGGTGTTGCCCGATAAATTGTTCGACGGCAGGGTTAAAGTGCCCGTAACGGATGGAGGCACCAATCAGGACGGCGCGGTAGTTATCCCATTGTGGTGTGAAGGGTTGCTGGATATCACGCAGCTCTACCGATGCAGGGCTGAGTGTAGCGGCGATGTTCGCCATGATGCGCTGGGTTTGTCCATCGGTACTGGAGTACAGCAGTAACAGGGTATCGGCCATGATCAGTTCTTCCAGAAAGTAGGGGTGAATAGGACCAGTAGGGTAAAGACTTCCAGCCGACCAAATAACATGGCGACGATCAATATCCATTTGGCACTGGCATTCAAATCAGCAAAGTGCGGGGCAACTAACCCAAGCCCAGGGCCAAGGTTGTTAAGGCTGGCCACAACAGCGGAAAAGGCGGTGAGTTCATCAACGCCGGTGGCGATAACGGCGATCATGCATACAATGAAGACCAGTGTATAGGCGGAAAAGAACCCCCACACGCCTTCAATAATGCGTTCAGGCAGGGCGCGACGGCTGAGTTTGATGGCATAAACAGCGTTAGGGTGTACCAGCCGCTTTAGTTCGCGATTCCCTTGTAAGTAAAGAAGCAGGATACGGATAACTTTTAAACCACCGCCGGTTGATCCGGCACAACCGCCTATAAAGGAGGAGAACAGCAGTAAAATGGGGAGGAAAGAGGGCCAGTCAGCAAAGCTGGCAGTAGAAAAACCTGCGGTAGTACTGATGGAGACAGCCTGAAAGAAGGCGTTATCCAGTGCCAGCCATGCGTTGTCGTATACGTTGCGATCAAACAGTACCCAAAAGCAGATGAGGGTTAGGCTGAGTTGTACAAACAGGAAAAAACGGCATTCCGGATCTCGCCAGTAGTGACGCCACGGGGTGCGACTGGTAAGGGCGGAGAAGTGCAGTGCAAAGTTGCAACCGGCAATTATCAGGAAAACAGCGGTAATGACGTTGATCAGTGGGCTATTAAAGTAGCCAATGCTGGCATCGTGGGTAGAGAAACCACCAATGGCGATGGTGGCAAAGCTGTGGCTGATGGCATCAAAGACACTCATTCCCGCGCCCCAAAATGCAAGGGCGCAGGCGATGGTGAGTGAAACATAGATAAACCAGAGTGTTTTGGCGGTTTCGGCGATGCGGGGGCGCATTTTATGATCTTTTTGTGGCCCAGGCATTTCGGCACGATACAGTTGCATGCCACCTATCCCTAATAAAGGAAGAATGGCAACGGCAAGGACGATAATCCCCATGCCGCCAAGCCATTGCAGCATTTGCCGGTAAAACAGTAGGGCTTTGGGCAGGTTATCTAGCCCGACAATGACGGTTGCGCCAGTGGTCGTCAGGCCGGAGAAGGATTCAAAGAAGGCATCAGTCAGTGAAATGGGCAGTTCGTTGGCAAAAATAAACGGCAGTGCCCCAACGCTGCCAAGCACGGTCCAGAATAAGACGACGATGATGAAGCCATCACGTGATTTAAGATCGTGTTTGTCATGGCGGTTTGGAAACCACAGCAGTGCGCCAATGACCAGTGCGGCAACAAACGTTTTGGTAAACGCAGTACCTGCACCATCGCGATAGAGCAACGCCACCAATGCCGGAACGAACATGGTGACGGAAAATAGCATGATCAGCATGCCAACGATGCGGGTGATAGAGCGAAACTGCATGTAACAGCAATCCTTCGAGCTAAACTAAACGGTGATTATTCAGGCAATGCCTGCAGGATAACGCTACCGCGAGAGCGATCTTTAAGCGTAGCGGAAAAAGCTGCGACACTCTCAATCGGTAAGGCGAGTGTTAATGTCACCTGTTCGGTAAACTCACTCTCTATTTTTTCACCCTGATAGTCGGGTAGTATATTTTCAATGGTGCTCAGGAGTGTGTAGTCACACACCAGACGGTAGTGTTTACGTTCAATTTTCTCTTGTGTTATCAGTAGTTTCAGCGCCTGCTGTGGGCCATTTCCATAGGCCCGCACTAGCCCACCGGTACCAAGCCTTATCCCACCATAATAGCGCACCACAATGGCGGTGATCTCACCGACACCGCTACCAAGCAGACAGCTTAAGATCGGTTTACCAGCCGTTCCTGCGGGCTCTCCGTCATCAGAGAAGCCCAGTTGTTGTGAGTCATGTGGGCTGCCGGCAACGAAGGCCCAGCAGTGATGCCGAGCCTGTGGGTGCTCGGCTTTGACCTGATTCACAAATTGCTTGGCCGCATCAACCCCTGCGGTATGTGCCAGCAGGGTAATGAAACGGCTTTTTTTAATCTCCTCTTCAAACACGGCGGTTTGAGCAGGGATAGGGTAATGCGCCATAAAAACGGTGCGCCATCAATAAAAAATAAAATACGGTTAATTGAGTGCCAGATCACGGGTGAGGTTTTCAACACCGTGTTCGGTAATCACGATGTTGTCTTCAATCCGAATTCCCCCAAATGGGCGCAGTTGATCGATTTTCGCCCAGTTAAAATTGGCGGCTAGCGGGTGCTGTTTCCACGGTTCGAGCAGTGAGTCTATAAAGTAGAGGCCCGGCTCAATGGTCAGTACCATGCGCGGCTCAAGCTGCCGAGTACAGCGCAGAGCCGGATATTCGGCCGGCGCAGCAAGGTGTGTACCCTGTTCATCTTGCATAAAACCTGCAACATCATGCACTTGCAGCCCAAGGAAGTGACCTAAACCGTGTGGCAGGAAGGGGCGGGTGACGCCTTCGGCCATCATGGCATCTTCGCTCATGCGGACAATATCATGCTGACGCAGCATACCGGCGATGCGCTGGTGCATCTGAATATGCAGATCAATATAGTGCATGCCCGGCTGAATGCTGGCGATCAGTGCCTGCTGTTGCTCGTGCATATCACTAATCAGGGCGGCAAAGTCATTTTGCTCGCGCGCATAGGTTCGGGTGATGTCTGCGGCATAGCCGTTATACGATGCACCGGCATCGAGTAAAAAGCTGTCTGAACGGGCCGGTGTTTTTTGTGCCAAGCTGGTGTAGTGCAGTACGGCACTGTTTTGGTTTAGCGCCACAATATTGTTGTACGGCACATCGCTGTCGCTCTGACCGGTGGCAGCCAAATACGCGAGGTTGATATCGAACTCGCTCATGTTGGCCATGAAAGCATCGTAAGCCGCACGGTGTCCGGTAACGGCAATTTTCTGTGCTTCCCGCATACAGCACAGTTCATAATCGGTTTTGAAGGCTCGTTGATAGTGGAAAAAGTTCAAAATCGCGGTCGGGTTGATGTGCCCGATCCCCATATCGGCGGCTTTTTGCTCGCTGGCACCAATATAGGCTAAGTGGCTGCGCTCTTGTGGCAGATATTGCAGGATATCTTCCGGCTGGCGCAGGGCGATAAGCTCTACTTCTTCTGTCCAGAATGCGGTTGGCAACGGTTCAACGCTGTGCCAGTAATCTACCGGTGCGTAGAAGAACAGTTGCGGTTTATTGTCACCGTCAACCAGCAGCCAACTGTGCGTGACATTCGTCACCGGTACCCACGCTTTAAAGTGGGGGTTAACCCGAAACGGATAAGTGTTGTCATCCAAAAAGGCATAAATGGGTTCGCCAGAGTGGATAAGAAGCCCTCGCAGCTGATGACGCTCCAATACTGTTCGGGTACGTGCTTGCAGTTCTGCAATATGCGCGCGGTAAGCCTGTTCCATAGAATGCCCCTTCGTTATTCATCAATGACTAGACGCTGCATAGTATCACAGCCCCTGAGTTTGTGGCCGTTCCTACGATCACCGGCCTATTTCTGTTAAAAATGTGACATGAATCGCTTCACGCACTTGTTAATATAAAATTAAACAAATGTTTTAAATGAGTGTTGAAATGTTGTTAAATTGCCAGCACACTGCTTTACAGAGGACGACGACTCGTCATCAACCACCCTAATACCACCGGATATCACACCGGCTCAGGAGAGTAGAACCATGCTTTATCAAAGCCCAACCCTGACCCTTCGCTGGCTAAACGAAGGTATTGCTGAGTTGCAGTTTGCCGCGCAATCCGGGCCGGTGAATAAATTCGACCGCCACACACTCAATAATCTCAGTGAGGCGATGGAGATCTTGCATTCACTGCCGACTCTGCGCGGGCTATTGCTGACCTCGGCAAAAGAGGCGTTTATTGTTGGGGCCGATATTACGGAGTTTTTGGGATTATTCACACTGAGTGCAGATGAGCTGCACGGGTGGCTTGATCGTGCCAATGCGATTTTCAATCAGTTGGAAGACCTGCCGGTGCCGACTGTGTGTGCAATTAACGGGTTTGCGCTAGGCGGCGGGTTTGAGTGCGTGCTGGCGACCGATTTGCGAGTTGGCGACAGCAATGCGCGCGTAGGTCTGCCAGAAACAAAACTGGGGATCATGCCCGGCTTTGGCGGCTCAGTACGTTTACCACGCTTAATTGGTGCAGACAGTGCACTTGAGCTTATTACCGCAGGGAAAGAGTTGCGGGCCGAAGAAGCACTGAAAATCGGTATGCTTGATGCGGTCGTCGCACCGGAAAAACTGCATGCCGCAGCGCTGAGTATGCTGGAAGAGGCGATCAGTGGCCGACTCAACTGGCAGGCTAGACGCGCAGTAAAGTTACAACCGTTACCCCTTAATCGCACCGAAGCGGCGATGAGCTTTAGCACTGCCAAAGCGGTGGTTGCTCAAGTTGCCGGTAAACACTATCCGGCGCCGATGGCAGCAGTATGCGCGGTGGAAGCGGCAGCCCGCTGTACCCGTGCCGAGGCACTGCAAATTGAAACTCGCCACTTTATTCCGCTGGCGCACTCTGAGGTGGCTAAATCACTGGTGGGGTTGTTTTTAAGCGAACAACAGATCAAGGGGCTGGCCCGCAAAGCAGCCAAATCCGGTAAGCCTACTGAGCATGCGGCAGTATTGGGCGCGGGTATTATGGGCGGTGGTATTGCCTATCAGTCGGCGCTCAAAGGCGTTCCGGTACTGATGAAGGATATCAGCGAAAAATCGCTTGAGCTGGGTATGAACGAAGCGGCGAAGTTGCTGGATAAGCAGCTTGAGCGTGGAAAAATCAGTGGCCTAAGCATGGCCAAAACGCTGGCATCGATTACGCCGAGCCTGCGTTATGACGGTATTGACCGCAGCGATATTATTGTCGAGGCCGTGGTTGAAAACCCAAAAATCAAACAAGCCGTACTGTGCGAGGTGGAGTCTTTAATCAGTGAAGAGGCCATTTTAGCGTCAAATACCTCGACTATTCCGATCAATACCTTGGCCGCCGCCCTGCAACGCCCGCAAAACTTTTGTGGGATGCACTTTTTTAATCCGGTTCACCGTATGCCGCTGGTTGAAATTATTCGTGGCGCAAAAACCTCAGATGAGACCATCAACCGTGTGGTGGCGTATGCCGCCAAAATGGGCAAATCTCCGATTGTGGTCAATGACTGCCCTGGCTTTTTCGTGAACCGTGTACTGTTCCCCTATTTTGCCGGATTCAGCCTGCTGCTACGCGATGGCGCTGATTTCCAGCAAATCGATAAGGTGATGGAAAAACAGTTCGGGTGGCCGATGGGCCCTGCTTATCTGCTCGATGTGGTGGGTATGGATACTGCACACCACGCTCAAGCAGTGATGGCCGCTGGCTTCCCGCAACGCATGAGTAAAGATTACCGTGATGCTGTTGATGTGATGTTTGCCGAGCAGCGCTTCGGTCAAAAAAGCGGTAAAGGGTTCTATTTATACAGCCAAGATGCCAAGGGACCACCGATAAAAGTGGCCGATGCGGTAACCGCACCACTGCTGGCGCCGGTGTGTGCAAAAGCGCGGGATTTTAGTG
>CAMTGL010000123.1 GCA_947071955.1 uncultured Plesiomonas sp. | reverse complement strand
AAAAAAATCGAGCCGAAACGGTGTCAGACTACCCATCGGGAACAGATCCAGCAATGCGCCTCGGGTCGCAAACTCACCATGCTCCATCACCTGTTCGGCGGGTCGGTATCCGGCTTGTTCCAATTGCGCGCGCAGTTTTTCCAGAGAAAGCTGATCCCCTTTTTTCACCAACAGTGCGTGTGACAACAAAAAATCACGCGGGCATACCCGCTGCATCAATGTATTGACTGGCATCACCAGCATACCACTGCGCATTTGTGGTAGCCGGTACAGGGTTGAGAGCCGTTCAGAGATAATATCCTGATGTGGCGAAAAACTGTCATACGGCAGTGTTTCCCAATCGGGGAACAGTGCTGGGGTATGCTCACTAAACTGCCGGATCTCTTGCGTCAGGCGCAGTGCAGTCTGGCTGTCTTTTGTAACCAGCAGGATAGGGCCGTTATGTTGCTGACCAATTTCTGCTGCGGCTAAAGCCAGTGACGAGCCAACTAATTGCCCGACGTATCGGTGATCACCGGCTTTGACCGGCAAATTCAGATTAAGATAATTGTTGGCGGACAAACTCTGTTGAACGGAAAAAAAGTGACTCTGATCCATAGCAAAAACCTGATTCATATCAATAAGAGGATATTATCAGAGATGTAGCAGGAAGAGGAAAGACAAGCGAAAAACTGCTACAAGCGGCGTAAAACAAGCCTGACAGCGCCATTTATCCCTACTTATTAAGAGTTAAGCACAATGTTTGTGTCCAGTTGTGATGCGAGACAATGTTAAATGCTAATCTTGTGTAAGTTTTTCTGTAAATAGTGAATAATATCACCCAGTAACCTTGTGTATTTATTCCGGTTGGCAAGAAAAAACGCTGATTTTCTGTTTCATCGGGTTAATCTTATTTTTACTTTACGGTCAAGCCTACTTCTTATGTTTACTCCGGCTTCAATATTTATTGGCTTACGTTATCTGCGCGGTCGCACCGGTGATCGTTTTGGGCGTTTTGTTAGCCGTTTATCTACCATGGGGATCACGCTTGGGGTCTTGGCCCTGATCATTGTGCTTTCGGTGATGAATGGTTTTGAGCGCGATTTGAAAGATAACACCCTGAATTTGATGCCTCAGGTATTAATCACCTCAGAACAGGGCTCAATAAACCCTGATACTGTTCCGTTTAGTCAACTGGCAATGATCCCTGATGTCGTCAATCATACCCCTTTGGTGATGGGTGATGTGATTATTCAAAGTGCACAAAATATTGGTGCAGGCGTCATGCTCGGTATTGATTCGAAAGAGGGCGATCCACTCTCTGCGTTCCTGATTGACTCTTCGCTCGATTCACTTAAACCTAGTGAATACCATGTTATTTTGGGTGATACCTTGGCCGGTCAGCTTGGCGTTATGCTGGGTGATAAAGTGCGTCTTATGGTCACCAGTGCATCGCAATTTACCCCTATGGGGCGAATTCCAAGTCAGCGGTTGTTTACTGTATCCGGTATTTTCTCTGCTGGTAGTGATGTTGATGCATCACAAATTTTAGTGAATATTCAAGATGCTGCACGGTTAATGCGTTTACCTAATGGTGATATCAGCGGGTGGCGGTTATTTCTAAAAGATCCACTTGATGTTGCGCAAGTTGCTAAAACACCACTGCCCGATCACCTGATTTGGGAAGATTGGCGTGCCCGTAAAGGCGAGTTGTTTCAGGCTGTCAAAATGGAAAAAAACATGATGGGGCTGCTTCTAAGCCTGATCATTACCGTTGCAGCCTTTAATATCATCACCTCACTGAGTTTAATGGTGATGGAGAAGCAAGGTGAAGTCGCGATTTTACAAACACTGGCGCTTAACGCCCGTCAAGTTATGATCATCTTTATTACCCAAGGCGCGTCTGCTGGCGTGGTGGGCGCACTGTGTGGTGGCGTGTTGGGTGCATTGATTGCCACAAATCTCAACAGCATTTTATCTCTTTTAGGGATAGAGCTTTTACAGAGCAGCTCGCTGCCTGTTGTGGTTGAACCACTGCAAATTATCACCATCATTCTTTTTGCCATTATCGTGGCACTGTTATCCACCTTATATCCTGCTTGGCGCGCATCAGCTGTCAAACCTGCCGAGGCACTACGTTATGAATAAGCCACTGTTAGTCTGTGAAAATCTCGTCAAAACCTACCGTGAAGGCGGCATGGAGACTGACGTATTACGCGGCGTCTCATTTACCTTGGCAAAAGGGGAACTGGTGGCGGTGGTCGGTAGCTCCGGTTCGGGGAAAAGTACACTGCTGCACTTACTCGGCGGGCTGGATAAACCCACATCAGGGCGGGTGCTGTTTCAGGGCAAAGATGTCTACGCTATGAGCAACTCTGAGCAGGCTAAACTGCGCAATGATCATATTGGCTTTGTGTACCAATTTCACCACTTATTGCCTGACTTTACGGCATTAGAAAACGTCGCTATGCCGCTGTTAATTGCCGGAGAGTCACCAAAAGTCGCTCAACAACGTGCACAAGAGATGCTGACTGCAGTGGGCCTTGCCCGCCGAGTCGATCATCGTCCATCTGAGATATCCGGTGGTGAACGTCAGCGCGTTGCCATTGCTCGCGCACTGGTCAATCAACCTTCACTGGTCTTAGCTGATGAGCCTACGGGTAACCTTGATCAGCGTACGGCTGACGGTATTTTTGAGCTATTGGGTGAATTAAACGCACGGCACGGCACAACCTTTTTAGTCGTAACACATGATCTGAATCTCGCCGGTCGGTTAAGTCGGCAGCTAGAGATGCGTGATGGTTTACTTACTCGTGAACTCAGTGTCAAAACAGGGGGGCGTTAATGCTGCGTCCGTTATCACTGTTTATCGGGTTACGTTATAGCCGAGCGCGCCGTCGCAACGGTATGGTGTCATTTATTTCGGTTATCTCTACACTGGGTATTGCACTGGGTGTTGCGGTTTTAATCATGGGCTTAAGTGCCATGAATGGTTTTCAACGTGAACTCAATGACCGTATTCTGGCCGTTGTACCACACGGTGAAATTACTCCCGCTGAAGGTAGTTTGCTTGATTGGCAAAAAGTCGAGACAAGGTTACAACGTCACCCCGGAATTGTGGCAACTGCGCCTTATGTCACCTTTACTGCATTAGCAGATCAAGGAACACAGCTTAAAGCCGTACAAATCCGTGGAGTTGATCCGGCCTCTGAAGAGAAGATCAGTGCATTACCCCAATTTGTTTTAGGGGATGCATGGAAAACATTCCGTTCTGGTAAAAATGAGCTTATTTTGGGAAAAGGAGTTGCTGATTCTCTTGGCATTAAAGTCGGCGATTGGTTGACTCTGATGATCCCAAATCCTGATCCTGAAATGAAACTGCGCCAGCCAAAGCGTATTCGTTTACAAGTTACCGGCTTATTACAACTACACGGCCAGCTAGATCACACCTTTGGGATGGTTCCTCTGCGTGATGCGCAAGAGTATCTTGATTTAGGCGAGGGTGTCAGCGGTGTTGCCATGAAGGTGGATAAAGTTTTTGAAGCCTCAAAAATAGTGCGTGATGCAGGGCGCTTAACCGGTGTATACGGTTATGTGCGTAGCTGGATGGGCACATATGGCTATATGTACCGTGATATTCAGATGGTTCGTGTGATCATGTATCTGGCCATGGTATTAGTGATCAGTGTGGCCTGTTTTAACATTGTCTCTACGCTGGTGATGGCGGTAAAAGACAAACAAAGTGATATTGCCGTATTGCGGACAATGGGCGCAAACAACCGAATCATCCGTAATATTTTCCTGTGGTACGGCATGATGGCTGGGCTGGTGGGTTGTACTTTTGGTGTCATCGGCGGGGTGCTGTTATCACTGAATTTAACGAGTATTATTCGTGCAATAGAGACACTGGTGGGGCATAAATTCTTGTCGGGTGATATCTATTTTGTCGATTTTCTACCCAGTGAACTGCGTATACAGGATGTTGTTTTAGTTGCCATCACCGCCATCATCTTAAGCTTGCTTGCTAGTCTTTATCCGGCATGGCGTGCAACCCGTATCGATCCAGCCCGCGTATTGAGTGGCCAGTAATCGCATTAATCAAGGATGTTAACTGATGGATATTACGCTATTTTCACCCATATTTGCCTTTGTCATAGTGGCATTTATCATCATTATTACCGCGTTCAAAATTGTCCCGCAAGGTTATCAGTGGACAGTCGAGCGTTTTGGCCGTTACACCAATACACTCGTGCCCGGCTTGAATTTTGTGATCCCCTTTATTGATCGTGTTGGGCATAAAATCAATATGATGGAGCGGGTGCTGGATATTCCCTCACAAGAGGTTATCTCGAAAGATAACGCGAATGTCACGATTGATGCAGTCTGTTTTGTGCAAGTGTTTGATCCGGCAAAAGTCGCGTATGAAGTCAATGATCTGGAGAACGCGATTCGTAACCTGATTATGACCAATATTCGTACCGTATTAGGAGCACTTGAGCTTGATGAGATGCTCTCACAGCGCGATACCATTAACAGCCGTTTGTTGCGGATTTTAGATGAAGCGACCAATGCATGGGGAGTGAAAATTACCCGTATCGAGATCCGCGATGTGCGCCCACCACAAGAGTTGATAGCAGCAATGAATGCGCAAATGAAAGCTGAGCGAAATAAGCGCGCAGATATTCTTGAGGCAGAAGGTGTTCGTCAGGCAGAGATCCTACGTGCTGAGGGTGATAAACAGTCACAAATTTTAAAAGCTGAAGGGGAGCGTCAAGCTGCATTTTTGCAAGCTGAAGCGCGTGAACGTGCTGCAGAAGCCGAAGCGCGTGCAACCCAGATGGTTTCAGATGCAATCAGTGCCGGTAACATGCAAGCCATTAACTACTTTGTTGCACAAAAATACACAGAAGCGTTGCAGGCCATTGGTCAGGCTGAGAACAGCAAAATTGTGTTAATGCCATTGGAAGCGAGTGGTTTAATTGGCGCTATTGGCGGCATCTCCGAGTTATTAAAAGCAGAGCCGAGCGTTAAAAATAGTGCAAATAAACAAGGCGAACGTTCGTGCTAAGCGCATTTTCTGCATGGTCAGCGTTGCACTGGATTGTTTTAGGTCTGGTGCTGCTCGCTTGTGAAATGCTCGGTACTGCGGGGTATCTGCTATGGCTTGGAGTTGCTGCATTAACCGTTGCATTACTGCTCTGGTTGATCCCACTGACTCTTGCCGTACAGTGGGTTTTATTTGCGGTATTCAGCGTGGTGGCATCGTTACTTTGGTGGCGTTGGCAGCACGGAAAAGATAAGCAAGACCAGCAACATACCCAGTTGAATCAGCGTGGAAATACGCTGATTGGCCGACAAGGAAAACTCACTGAACCCATGCAAAACGGTATTGGCCGCTTAACCTTAGGCGATACAACGTGGCGCATCCAATCTGACACTGATCTTCCCGCAGATTGTGTTGTTGAAGTTGTCTTTGTAAGCGGTATTACTTTGCATGTAAAAGAGATACCTGTATAACACACCGCATAATCACCTACTTATCACCCTGTCTTTCTGCTGCCATAAACAGTATGGCAGCACGATATACCTTTTAAAAAGCACATCATAAAGAGAATAGCATGGCCTTAAAAGCGACTGTCTATAAAGCAAATGTCAATATTGCGGACATGGATCGCCACCACTATCAGGATGCCGATTTAGTTATTGCACAGCATCCGTCAGAAACAGAATTACGCATGATGGTACGCTTATTGGCATGGATCCGTCATGCTGATGAGCGTTTATCCTTCACAAAAGGTTTATGCGCAGAAGACGAACCCGAGATTTGGGTTAAAAATTATCACGGCGGTATCGATTTGTGGATTGATGTTGGTCTTCCTGATGAAAAGAGGCTTAAAAAAGCCGTTAATCAATCTGAACAAGTTGTATTGTATACCTACAGTGAGCGCTCTGCCCGTGTGTGGTGGGAGCAAAATAAACGTAAACTCAAACAATACGCAAACTTGTCGGTCTATTTCATCTCTGATGAACAAGCCGCGGCATTAAGCCCATATGTACAGCGTACCATGCATATTCAGGCAACTATTGAAGATGGTGTAATGTGGTTTTCTGATGCGACAAAAAATAGTCAGATTGAATACGAAAAGTGGCAGTAACAGTTCATCTAGCAAAATGCGAATAAAATAGCTTGATTTGGGGTGGCACAGACAAAATGTGCATACCCCAATGCGGTTAACTCACTGATTTATGCCGTGTATAAACAACTTCATCTTCATCTTTCATTACGCCTCGAACCCACCCTTGCGCTGTATAAAAGCGGTCGGCCCGTGTATTCACCGTCGTACTTAGCGTTACTGTTTTTGCTCCCTGCGCAAATAACCACTCTGTAGCCAACCGAAGTAACTGTTTACCTGCGCCTATCCCTTCATTATTTGGG
>CAMTGL010000122.1 GCA_947071955.1 uncultured Plesiomonas sp. | reverse complement strand
CAGGATCACAAAGAACATAAATGGAAATGCGTTAAGGATTTCCAATACACGCATCATCAGCGAATCAACCCGACCGCCAAGATAACCCGATGTTGCACCATAAAGCGTACCAAACAGCACGGCCACCAGCGCACCGGCCAACCCGACCATCAGCGAAATACGCCCGCCCACTGCCGTGCGCACAAACAGATCGCGCCCGAGTGAGTCAGTGCCAAAATAGTGTTGGCCTTCAAGGGCTGGCATTGCACTCATTGCCGTCCAATCGGTGGCATCAAATTCAAACGGTGATAAAGAGGGTGCAACCAATACATACAAACTCACCAGTGCCAAAATACACAGGCTAACCATGGCGGCACGGTTACTTTTAAAACGGCGGAACGCATCTTGCCACAAGCTGCGCCCTTCAATATCCAACTGGGTGGCAAACTGCTCAACCGCGGCGGAGTTATTTTTAGTCATCATCATAAAATACTCCTGTTAATAGCGGATTTTCGGGTCAATAAACGCGTATAGAATGTCGACTATCGCGTTAAAAAGAATGGTCAGCGTACCGACAATAATCGTCAGGCTCAGTACCATCGAATAATCACGGTTTAGTGCGCCGTTAACAAACAGTTGCCCGATCCCCGGTAGCCCGAAAATAGTCTCTATCACGATAGAACCGGTGATAATGCCGACAAATGCAGGGCCGAGGTAAGAAATTACCGGCAACATGGCAGGCTTAAGAGCATGGCGCAGCACGATATGCCGCATCGGTAACCCTTTGGCACGGGCAGTACGAATAAAGTTGGAGTGCAAAACCTCAATCATTGAACCTCGGGTGATCCGAGCAATACTGGCGGTATAGGCAATGGCCAGCGCAGCAACGGGCAACACCATGTTGACGGCACTGCCATCATTCCAGCCTCCCGCAGGGAGCAGTTTTAGCCCCAACGAAAAAATCAGTACTAATAATGGCGCAATCACAAAACTAGGGATCACCACACCGGTCATGGCAAATGCCATCACGCCGTAGTCAATCATGCTGTTTTGCCGTAGCGCGGCGATAACACCAGCCGTCACCCCCAGAATCAGCGCCAGCACAAACGCATAAAAACCAATTTCAATTGATACCGGAAATGCTTGTGAAACCAAGTCATTCACTGAGAAATCTTTATACTTAAACGATGGGCCAAAATCGCCCTGCGCTAACTGCCCTAAATAGCGGAAATATTGGCTATACAGGGGTTCATCAAGGTGATATTTGGCTTCAATATTGGCCAAAACTTCAGGTGGCAGGCTACGTTCACCGGTAAACGGGCTACCCGGTGCTAAACGCATCATAAAGAAAGAGACGGTAATCAATATCAGCAGCGTGGGAATCGCTTCTAATATGCGGCGAAAAATAAACTTCAACATCACTACATACTCCCTGTCATGCGACGATGTAAACCCTGTTTATCGCTGTAACGGCATGTTCAGCTTATAGTTATCCAAGGCTTACCGTTTGGTAAGCCTTGGTTGACAGAGGATCACACTGGTGGTGCACCTTTGTTGGCGTAGCTAACAGCCCGTTGCAAAAAGCCGTCAGCACGCAATTGGTATCAGTGTTGCTTGATGTAAAGATCCTTCGAATAGATCTCATCTTGCGGGTTATTACCGCTATAACCGCCCACATACGGCTTCACCAAACGGGTGCTTACGTAGTGATAAATCGGCATCAGCGGGGTATCTGTTTCAACGATATTCTCAGCTTGCTGATACAAGTTCGCGCGATCAGTATCGTTGGCCGCAGCCAAGGCTTTCACCATGGTTTCATCAAACGCAGCACTCTTATACTTCATGTCATTGTTGCTGCTTTTTGACAGCAAAATATTCAAGAAGGCTGTCGGGTCATTGTAATCAGCACACCATCCGGCACGGGTCACGTCATAGTTACCGAGACGGCGGTTATCCAAGAACGTTTTCCACTCTTGGTTTTCCAGCGCCACATCAACACCTAAATTTTTCTTCCACATCGAAGAGATAGCGACAGCCACTTTCTTGTGGTTATCAGAAGTGTTGTACAACAGGGTAAATTTCAACGGATGATCTTTACCAAAACCAGCTTCAGCCAGTAATTTAGCCGCTTCAGCATTACGCTGCTCTTGTGTCCATGATGCCCACTCCGGCTGTTTAGCCGCCAGCCCGTTGGTGATGCTTGGTGTGAAGCTGTATGCCGGGATCTGGCCTTGCGCCATAACCTGTTTAGCTATCACATCACGATCCATCGATAAAGAGAGCGCCTTACGTACCCGAGGATCAGTAAACGGTGCTTTTGTGGTGTTGATGCCGTAATAGTATGAGCACAAATACGGGTCAATATTCACTTCCTGCGGAATTTCAGCCTGCAGCTTTTTGAACACGTCAATCGGCAACTGGTTGTAAGTCATATCCACTTCACCAGCACGATAACGGTTTACATCTGTGCCTTCATCAATCGGCAGATAAGTGACCTGATCAATGGTTACATTCGCGTTATCCCAGTAGTTCGGGTTACGTTCAAGCACAATGCGCTCATTCACCCGCCAGTCTTTCAGCTGATATGCCCCGTTACTGACATAATTTCCAGGGGAAGTCCACTTATCACCAAATTGCTCTACCGCTGCTTTATTAACCGGTTTGGTGGAGGTATGCGCCAGCATCTTCACAAAATACGGTACAGGTTTTGACAGCACCACTTCCAGCGTATAAGGGTCAAGTGCCTTCACACCCAGTGTTTCCGGTGCCGCTTTACCGGCAATCACATCACTGACATTCTCAATTTGTGCATACTCAAGGTATGAGGCGTAAGGTGATCCTGTTTTTGGGTCAACCAAACGTCGCCAACTGAAAACAAAATCTTCTGCCGTAACCGGTGTGCCGTTTGACCATTTAGCATCTTTGCGCAAATGGAAAACCCAACGTTTGTAATCCTGATTCTCCCAGCTCTCAGCTACACCAGGGATCACCTCACCGTTACCGTTAAGGTTAATCATGCCTTCTTGCAAATCACGGATAATATTCGCTTCCGGAACACCTTCTACTTTATGGGGATCTAACGATGCAGGCTCATCACCGTTACCGCGCACCAGTGTTTGTGTTGCAGCCAGCACATCACCATTTTTGGTTTTTGCATCAGCAGGCACAGTTGGTGGGGTTGACGGTGTTTCAGCAGCAGAAGATTGTGGGGCCGCAGGCTTGTTATCACAACCGGTTAATCCGACAGTTGCACCCATCAACAGGCTGATAGCCACTGCCAGTTTTTTCTTGTTATATGTCATCGTTAATCTCCAAGATCGTATAAAGGTATTCACTATCCGGTGAACCTTAAGTAACCTCATGATTTATCAATCAAAGTCACTTCTTTTACTTGCATTTATCCCCCCAAAAATTTTTCTGCGGGAATATGCGCAGCAACGTATCAAAACCGAGTCTACATCGCCACTTCTTTTATCACTTAAACAGCATAATTCACCACAAAAATTAACCTAACCAGAATTCAACATTAAAAAATCACTGTTACTTATTATTTAACTATGCATAACATTGACTATGTAAAATGTGACATTCATAAGTCAAAAACGGTGTTCAAAATGTGGTATTACTGATCAAACCAGATTATATGCTTAATTTTTAATCTTAAAACAGATAAACAGTGTTTTAATTTGATCTATTAACACTCATATCAGCTATCGAATAGCAATACAACAGAATACGGTTAATTAACAAAATAAAACCGTCACAAGAAAAATTCACACAAACAATTAACATATGGAAAAATGCAAAAATGAAAGCTATGCATAAAAAATGCATTGATAAGCAAGAAACTGGGGAAATAAAAAGAAAATAAAAAAATAAGTGCAGATAAAACAGTGAGGTGGGAGTGAAGAAAAAAGCAGGGGAACAATCAACAAAAAGCAGGCACGGTAAAGCCACGTTATGTAAACATAACACCCCGTGCGGCAGCTATCACCGCACAAGGCATCAAAACGCGTTACCCCAGTGAGGCTTGATTATCAGCCCCGAAAAACCCGAATGACTTACCCCAAGCCAGGAAACAGTGCACGCACGCCGGTAACAATAAACTCAATACCCAGCGCCAGGAGCATCAGACCCATGATTCGCGTAATAACGTTGATACCCGTTTGCCCCAGTAAACGAACAATATAGGGCGCAGCACGAAAAATAGCCCAACACAGCAAGGCAAACAGCGCAATGGTAACCGACAACCCCAGCATGTTATACCACTGGTGATAACGCGTTCCCCATACAATGGTTGAGCTGATTGCTCCGGGGCCGGCCATTAAAGGCAGTGCTAGCGGAACAACCCCGACATTATCACGCAGTGCCGATTCCGATTTCTCTTGGTTATTCTGCTTATCTTCGCCCAATTTACCGCTGATCATCGACATCGCGATGCTGATCACCAAAAAACCACCGGCAATGCGGAACGAGTCAAGCGAGATACCGAAAATCCCTAAGATCCCCTGCCCCAAAAACAGCGCAACCCACAAAATAATCGCCACCGATAAAGTTGCTGTTAAGTTGGTTTTATTACGCAACTGCTCACTTTGGTGGCTGGTCAGACTGATAAAGGCCGGCAAAATGCCAACCGGATTCACCAGCGCAAATAGCCCGATGAAAAACTTGGTGAATATTGCAAGATCAAATAGCTGGGCCACGCTTAAAACTCCAGTCTGCAATCAAATGATGTTGAGTAAATAAAAATACCTTGAACAAGGTGCTAACCGAAACACTTTTATACAAGAATAAAAGCAAAAATTCTTCCCGCTATAATCTAATAAAATTACATCACTACGTCTATGCCAGTAAAGCAGTCAAATAGTCTTACTTTTCACTGTTTTATGGTGTCTTGTTTGGTTTTTATCCAACCCAATTTAGCTGTTGTTTAGCTTTTACTTGATAAACTATTTTTACGTTTGCCTGAGTTTCACATGCAATTATGCACACAATTTCGCCAAGCTGAATGGAGTCAGCAAGCAAAATATGTGAATTAAATCACATAAGTCATACGAATAAATGCGTATGCTTAGCGCAGATAAGAAAGGAAATGGCTGTCAGTATTGCGTAAATATTGCGAGATAAATAAAAACGCAAAAACACAACAGACCGCACATTTATGAGAACCCTTTACTAAGCGTGAGCTCAGTTGGTCACAAAATGCACTTATACTGAATGCTTTGACCTGTGCCTGCTTACTAAAAAGTTTTCATTTTATTCAGGAGATAAACATGGCTGTTACTAACCTTGCTGAACTGGATGCGCTGGTCGCACGTGTGAAAAAAGCGCAACAAGAATTTGCTAATTTTTCACAGGAACAAGTAGACACTATCTTCCGTGCTGCGGCATTAGCAGCGAACAATGCGCGTATCCCTTTGGCGCAAATGGCGGTTGAAGAGTCCGGTATGGGTATCATTGAAGATAAAGTGATCAAAAACCACTTTGCTTCTGAGTATATCTACAACAAGTACAAGGACGAAAAAACCTGCGGTATTCTGAGTGAAGATGACGAGTTTGGTACTATTACCATTGCTGAGCCTGTAGGTATTATTTGCGGTATCGTGCCAACCACGAACCCAACCTCAACGGCTATCTTCAAATCACTGATTTCACTGAAAACCCGTAACGCGATTATCTTCTCTCCGCACCCACGTGCGAAAAATTCTACCAACACCGCCGCGAAATTGGTGCTTGATGCAGCAATAGCCGCGGGTGCGCCAAAAGATATTATTGGTTGGATTGATCAGCCTTCTGTTGAGCTATCAAACGCGCTGATGCGCCACAATGATATCAACCTGATTCTGGCTACCGGTGGCCCAGGCATGGTAAAAGCGGCTTACTCTTCAGGTAAACCGGCTATCGGTGTAGGTGCGGGTAACGTGCCGGTTGTTATTGATGAAACTGCCGATATTAAACGTGCCGTCGCTTCTGTTCTGATGTCTAAAACATTCGATAACGGCGTGGTCTGTGCTTCTGAGCAAGCTGTTATTGTTGTTGATGAAATTTATGACCAAGTGAAAGCACGTTTTGCTTCCCACAATGGTTATGTGCTGAATAAAGAAGAAGCGGACAAAGTTCGTAAGGTGATTCTGATCAACGGGGCGATGAACGCCAATATCGTGGGTCAGTCAGCCGTTAAAATTGCTGAAATGTCGGGCATTACTGTTCCTGCCGATACCAAGATTTTGATTGGTGAAGGCTTGGAAGTGTGCGAAGAGGAAGAGTTTGCACACGAGAAGCTCTCCCCTACACTGGGTATGTTCCGCGCCAAGAACTTTGAGCAAGCCGTTGAGATGGCCTGTAAAATGGTAAATCTAGGCGGTATCGGACACACCTCTGGTCTGTACACTGATCAAGATCGCAATGCTGACCGTATCAAGTATTTTGGCGACAAAATGAAAACGGCCCGTATTCTGA
>CAMTGL010000121.1 GCA_947071955.1 uncultured Plesiomonas sp. | reverse complement strand
GGTTAATGCGGTACCAATTTCACCTGGCTTCATTATTGAGTAGGCAAAACCGACATAAGTGCGGTCAAACAATACGTGTGAATCTTCACCACAAGAGACAACTGACCATACGACTGATTTACGGTGTTCCTCGAGGAATGCAACCAGATCTTGTTCGTTATCATTTTTTGTCCACAAACCGGCATCTTCAATAAATAAGTCAGCGCAATTATCACGATCTTTTGACAGCGAAATGGCAATAAATGACCAGACACCATAAGCCTCACCCTCTTTAAAATCACCACTTACCGGACGATACGATGTCACACTTTTGTTGGCACAAATCACATGTGCACCCGGTAATAGCGGAAAACGGCGATCAGACTCACTGCCGAATAACTCTTTACCGGCATCCAATAATGGCTGAGCATCATACACTTTCAGCATAGAGCCATCATATTGCTTCGCTTCTAACACAGTCTGAATTTTGTTGTCATGAATATCTTCATGTACAGCCAGATCATGCCCCCAAACTTGACCCGCCAGACCACAAAAGCTTGAGGCAGTCAGCATGTTAATTTGACCTACATACGCATCGTTACATTCAGAGCGATCATACGCAACAATACCATCAAGCAGAACATCATCTGTTTTATATACTGTGCCGGAAGAGACTTTTAAGACAGAAACATAACCCAGCCCTTGTGCACCCGGTGCACCGTAACCATCACAATATTGATCAAATGGGCTAATCGCTGTTTTATCAATTTTAGGTGCGCGCATTTTATACATCCTCATTTTAAATACGAATACGTGTTCTTCATCAAACTGAGAGTTAAAATACGGCAGTACAGATATCAGTTTGTGAGACCAGTCACGCTTTTATCAAGGCTAAAAATTTAAGCGTAATCAAAACATTCATGATGTAAATGAGTATTTATTTTCCCCATCAACCTATAAATTACAGTGAATTTATTTACATGTTACTTCTCTCACTCAACCATAAGTAAATTAATCCAACCTAATTTATAATAAACTTAAAAACCAGGTAAATAGTCAAAAATCAGGCGACATGTAACATGTCATTTTTCACAATGAAAAATATCTTCACTAAAATTACTTAATCTACCTAGCCAGCCAGATCAAGTACGGATAAAAAGACTAATCCACCAAAAAAACTACGCTATAAGCCTGATTATTATCTTGTGAACACATCATTTTGTTACAGCTTGTTTAATTATCTTTATTTTTACATGGGAATATTATTTAATAGGCAGTGCTATGAAACCTCAACATAACAATAGTGATTAAGCGCACTATGTAGAAGGAGCTGTTATGTTTTCTGGAAGCCATTATCTGAAGTCTGCTGTTTACTTGCTCTGTAGCCGGTTTACACTTCGAGTACTCATCGTTTTATTGAGTGTCTTTGTGTTGCTGACCATTTTTGATCTGATCATTGAAGTCACCTTCAGGAAAAACCCTAGCGTGATATTACACTTGCTGAACTATACCACGCCTTACTAGGGCTGATTAATCTAACTTATTTTCCTTTAAGCATATTAGCTCACTCAACTTAATTTTACCCAGTGAATAAAAAACACCTAAAAACAGGTGCTGACACCTCTGTTATCACGCTGTTTTAGGTTTTTTAATCTGCAAAAATTAAAACTATGTGTCTTATTACTTTCGTTTTACTAACATTATTTATTTATATAATGAATGTGAATGTATTAAGGCACTTTTAAACTTAATAAATACTTTATATCCGCATCATATAGTCTTTATTCATACACTCTATGTATTGACATACGGAGTATTTACTAGCGCTGCTCAATCTCTATTTATGGTAACCGCCCTTTTCTTAGGTAAAATCCCCCTCTAATGCAGTAAAAACCTCTATCTTCCTCGCAAAAAAGCCGTAAGAGTGAAGTAATTATGCAATACAGTTATATTTTTCAATAGCATACATTATTATATTTACGGGAATGTTTTTTAAGGAACCGTATGTTCGAGTTAAAAAAAGTCATTGGTGCTCTGCTGATGCCCTTACCGAGCATTATTCTGATAATGCTTGTCGGGTTATTGTTGCTGTGGTTCAGCCGCTGGCAGCGTAGCGGGCGGTGGATGATCACGCTGAGTTGGTGTGCTTTATTGATGCTCTCAAGTGAACCTATCGCTGACCGCTTGCTCAAACCGCGCGAAGATCAGTTTCCGGTTTATCAACCCAGCGGTGAAATCAGCTATGTTTTGGTGCTCGGAGGCTCTTACATATATGACCCACTGCTTCCACCAAGTTCACAAGTTGGCCGTAATACCCTAGCCCGCATCGCCGAGGGAATACGCATTTACCGTATGCACCCGAAAGCAAAACTGGTATTTAGTGGTGCACCTTCAGCATCAGAGGTCAGCAGTGCACGCGTAGCGGCACAGGTTGCATCAAGTCTAGGTGTTCCAAAAGAGGATATGATTTTAATTGAAACACCGCGTGATACTGAAGATGAAGCCGTTGCAATGAAAGCATTGATTAACAACCAGCCGGCCGTTTTGGTCACTTCGGCCAGCCATATGCCACGTGCTATTCGCTTGTTTGCTGAAAACGGTATGCACCCGATTCCGGCACCCGCAAATCAGCTCTCTTCCGAGGGAAAAGGTAACTTTTGGGAACAATACCTGCCCGCAGCAGCCTATATAGAGCGCAGCGAACGGGCATGGTATGAATTACTCGGAGAATGGTGGTTAACGCTTAAATCAGCGTTATAACGCGTGCATTATAACCTACAGTGTTTACTCTAACCATGGGGTAAGCAGTTTGCTGTATATCGCAAACATACTGTGATCCAGTTTTCCTTTTTTCAACCCGCACGCCACCTCATTCCACACTTTGTACAACCAACGGCGTGCTGCAAACTGTTCGGCTACCGGCGCTCTTTGCAGATAGGTTGATAATACTTTTTCTGCAAAGGGTTCACAGCAAAGGTGAATCAAATCAAACTCACGCGGCGCACACTGCATCGGGCCGGGATCAATAGCAGCAATCAGTTGATCGGTTTTTGCATCTTTAAGCAAATTACGCAGCTTGAAATCACCGTGTACCAGTACAGATGCATCATCAAACTCGGAAAAAAACTGATCATAGCGCTCCAGTGAACGGTATAGCACAATGCGTTCGGCATAGTCACAAAAGGCGGGGTTTTCTTCAATGGCTGACCATAAACCGACTACATATTGCCGATACCAGAGCGGCCATGCCACATCACTTAATTCACCGCTCAGCCCAGATAAACCTTGGCCATCAACACGATGCCAACTCAATAAGCAATCAGCAATCTGCTCGCTCAGTGCCGCTGAACGGTTGGCACTACGGCAGGGAGCGGTCACGCTGATCCCCGCCAAACGTTCCATCAGAACCACCTCTTTAAACGCTGCGCTTTGCTCTGAATGGTGTACACCATAAATAGCAGGCATGCGTACCACAGCATGGCGGGCCAGCACTGAAAGCTTACTGATCTCACTGTCAGCCATCCCCTTCATCGGATAGGCTTTTGCAACCACAGGGAATGCGGCATTACTGCTGTCGTATAATGCAAATACCGTTGAAAATGCGCCCTTTCCGACAATCTCGGTACGCGATACTTTCTCACCCAGCAACAGACTGAGTTCCTCTGTTAGGCACTCCATGTTAATCCCTCCATGAGCCAGTCAGTCAAATACCCTTGTTCTTTATCTGACCTCATTCCACTCTGGGGATCAAACAAAAAAACCACCTCTCGGTGGTTTTTTAATCAAACTCTGTGCTAGGTTGGTTTTTCACGCTAAAATCTGACGGACTTTATCCAGATCTTCTTGTGTATCCACCCCTGCCGGAGGTGCTTGCTCTGCAACTGCAACGTGGATTTTTTCGCCATACCACAACACCCGCAACTGTTCGAGGCTCTCTATTTGCTCAAGCTGGCTTGGTGCCCAGTTAACATACTGGCGGATAAAGCCGGCCCGATAAGCATAAATGCCAATGTGCCGCTGATAAAAATCACCAATCTGCGTTTGCGTGCGGGCAAAATTATCGCGATCCCACGGAATAGCGGCACGCGAAAAATAGAGTGCATAACCTTGCTGGTCAGTCAGTACTTTTACCGCATTGGGATTAAACACCTCTTCAGCGTCTTCAATGCGAACAGACAATGTAGCCATGCGCGCCTGATCAGCCTGTGCCAAATTATTGGCCACCTGACGAATAATCACCGGTGGGATCAGCGGCTCATCACCCTGCACATTGACAATGATCGTATCGTCGGCAAAATTATAGTGCTCAATCACTTCGGCCAGCCGCTCAGTACCGGAGTTGTGATCGGCACGTGTCATACAAACTTCGCCACCGGCGGCAATCACCACTGCAGCAACATCAGGATGATCGGTTGCCACAATCACACGCTCAGCACCTGATTGCTGTGCTTTTTCCATCACATGCAAGATCATTGGCTTTCCAGCGATATCCGCCAGCGGCTTACCCGGTAAACGGGTTGACGCATAACGAGCAGGAATGATCGCAACAAAACTCATGATAAGATCTCTTCTGCCGTCAGCTCACGTGCACGCACTTCCAGTAATACCGGAATGCCTTCAGTGATGGGATACACCAGACGATCTAATTTGCAAATCAACTCTTGCTTCTCTTTGTCATACTGCAATTTTCCCTTACAAACGGGGCAAGCAATAATCTCAAGCAGACGGTGATCCATACGTCATCTCCTTTTTATAATCTACGCGCTGATTTGCGCCGTAATGTGCGCCAAAAGTGCATTGCCTTCGGTTTCCGGCAACTGGGCCTGAACCGGTAAATACCACCAGTTTGGCTGAATAAAATGCCGACATTTCACTGCATCTTTTTCTGTCATCAGCAAAACCTGCTCTCCCGAGGTCAGTCCAGCAAGCTGCTGCTGGCTGTATGCCTGATGATCAGCAAAAGCAACACAGCGGATAGGTATCGCGCCCAGTGTTTGCAAAGTGGCAAAAAAGCGGGGTGGATGACCAATACCGGCCATTGCCACTGTCGCAGGTAACGCATCCACCGCACGTTGTTCACCGGTTAGCAGGTTAACCGCACAGTGAGCCTGTAGCTGCATCGGAATTTCGTTTGGTTGTGCATCACCGCCATTGACGACCACCGCATCGACTGATTTTAAACGCGATACTCCCTCACGCAGAGGGCCGGCTGGCAGCAGAAAACCGTTACCAAAACGGCGCTGACCGTCAACAATAACAATTTCAACATCACGTGCCAGTGCATAATGCTGTAAACCATCATCAGTAATGATCACATCAACAGTGTGTTCAGCCAGCAATGCCTGCACTGCACGGCTGCGATTTGGGTCAACAGCAACCGGCGCTCCAGTGCGCTGGTAAATCAACACAGGTTCATCACCCGCTTGCGTGGCAAGAGTGTGTTCATTGAGCAGCAGCGGATACTGCGTAGCTTGACCACCATAACCGCGTGAGACCACGGCGGGCCGAAACCCGCGAGCTTGCAACTGCTCCACCAGCCAGATGACCATCGGTGTTTTACCGTTACCGCCAACCGTAATATTACCGACCACCACCACGGGAACAGGCGCTCGCCAGCTTTTTTTCCAGCCTAAACGAAATGCACTGCGCCGTGCTGCGCTGATCAACGCAAACACGCCAGACAGCGGCAATAACAACCAACACCAGCGTGAACGGGAAAACCACAAACGCTCAATCATGGTGTGTCTTACACCCCAAACTGCATTCTGTGCAACTGGGCATAAGCGCCCTCTTTTGCCAGTAATTCAGCATGTTGACCACGCTCAACAATCTCGCCTTCATCAATCACTAAAATTTCATCGGCGCTTTCAATGGTCGATAAACGGTGCGCAATCACCAGTGCAGTCCGGTTCTTTTGCAGTTCATCTAATGCTGACTGAATAGCACGCTCTGATTCGGTATCTAGCGCTGAGGTTGCCTCATCAAGAATTAGAATTGGGCAATCACGCAGCAACGCACGCGCAATGGCAATCCGCTGGCGCTGACCACCAGAAAGCAGCACGCCGTTTTCACCAACTACAGTGTCAAAGCCTTGATCCATTTTCTGGATAAATTCAGCCGCATGTGCAATCTCGGCCGCCTGCTCGATATGCTCACGGCTGTATTGTTCCGTGCGAGCATAGGCAATATTATTGGCCACAGTGTCATTGAACAGATGAACTTGCTGGGAAACCAGTGCTACTTGATTTCGCAAATCAGCCAGCTTGTATTCACGTAATTCATGCCCATCCATCAGGATCTCACCCGACTGAATGTCGTAAAAACGGGTCAACAAGTTTGCAATGGTTGATTTCCCCGAACCAGAACGCCCCACCAGTGCCACCGTTTTTCCGGCCCGCACTGTAAAATTGATATTTTTCAGCGCAGGATTTTCTTTGGTCGGATAGGTAAAAGTCACGTTACGGAACTCAATAT
>CAMTGL010000120.1 GCA_947071955.1 uncultured Plesiomonas sp. | reverse complement strand
ACCGAAATCAGAGGTGTAGAATGCTGCCAAGGTGTATGCGTTATCAACGTTGTTATACGCATCACCAGTTTGCATGGTGTAAGAACCAGCAGCTTTGAAGCCATTTACTTCAGCTGACTCTACTTTCACAGAGTTAGAAGTACGTGCCAGGAAGGTGTTTTTGTTGCCAAATGGACCCGCATCTTTGCTGTCAGCCATTTTGCCGAAATCCATTACACCACCGTAAGTCCAGGTGTAGTCAGACAGCGCAACATCATCAAATGGAGCTGTGATACGGCCTGCAGTCAGTGTACCCACGCCGTCTAAAGACAGACCGGCATAAGCTTGACGGTTTTTAATTGGGCTATCGCTGGTGCTTTCTTGCTTTTGGGTGTCGTAACCCATTTCGATGTAACCCAGACCAGTCAGGCCGTTACCCAGATTGTGCTTGATACCCAAGCCAATACGAGAACCGTCATCGCCGATGTTAGCATCACGACGTGCACCTTCTTCAGCCAACAGGCGGATAGAGCCTTTCAGGTCGATAGAAGTGTCATCATTTTTGTATACAGTTGCTGCGTTAGTTACGCCAGCTGCCAGCAGAGCTGGTACTGCCAGTGCCAGAATTGTCTTTTTCATAGTATTTAATCCACTGCCTTTTCTTTGGTTAGTTTTTATATCTCAGCGCGGTATTTTTACCGTCACCGGAGGTTCCCTGTCACCCGCTTTAAGGCTAAGCAAGCAACTTGATTTTGATTCGCGGCTAATGCTGACAGAAAGGATTTTTCCTGTCAAACCCCAACCTAAAATCAAATTTTCTGTTTATATTTCATTTGGATAGAGCAAAAACACTGCATTAAACGCCCGAGTTTTATCATAAAAACTCTCTTTTTTTTGAACTTTATCAGAAACGCTTAATGCAATATTTTTCACTAAATAGCCCGTAAAAATAATGAATTTTAGATTTATATCCTGAAAAATATAGTTACAATCAAATTAATATGCCACTTATTCGTTTTATAAACGATAAAATAGCTCATTAATAGCACCACTGAATCAATCGTGAGATGCTTCACATATTCATTCAAAAGTAGAGCCATCCCCAAAATTTTACCTGTATGCAACAGCCAACCTGATTTAAGCAGCGTGATGCATCTCACTTTTTGGTAGAATCAGGCTACTGATTATGGAGCCCCTTAATGCTAAATCCTGAAACCAAAGCAACTATTCGCAATGTGTATCGTGCACTTTCAGATGCGCTGCCCGGTTTTAAACCACGCCAAGGGCAACTTAAACTGATTGCTGAAATTGCAAAAACACTGGCCGGTGAACATGCACCAAAGCCGCGTATTTTAGTTGCAGAGGCTGCCACAGGCATTGGTAAATCTCTGGCCTATTTGGTTTCAGCCATTCCCTACGCACAAGCCAATAATAAAAAACTGGTCATTTCCACGGCAACGGTTGCTCTGCAAGAACAATTAGTTCACAAGGATTTACCATTCTATGCTACCTACAGTAAGTTACCGTTTCATTACACATTAGCAAAAGGTCGTGGACGTTATTGCTGCGCACATAAAGTGGCGCAAAGTGTGGCTGATGAAGGGCAGTTAGCTTTGTGGGAGAAACCACCACAGGCTGAAGATTTGGCGATCATCAGCCGGATGAACACGGCACTGCAAGACGGCTCATGGAGCGGTGATCGTGATAGTTTGCCCGAGCCTGTACCCGATCATATCTGGCAACAAGTGGTTTCTGAACGGCATCACTGCAATGCTTCGCTTTCACAGCACCGCCAGTGCCCATTTCAGCGCGCCCGCTCTGACTTGCTCACCCATGATGTAATTGTGACCAACCACAGTTTACTGATGGCTGATTTAGATCTCGGGGGCGGCGCGATTTTACCCGAAACTGAAAATACCCTGTTTGTTATTGATGAAGCGCACCATCTTCCCGATGTAGCCCGTGAGTTTTTTGCCGTACAACTGCCCCTGCGCCAAAGTGGAACTTGGGTTGAAAAGCTTAATCAACATGCCGGTAAATTACTGACTATTCTGACCACTGCCCGCGCACAAGAGTTAGTTAATCGCCTGCGTTCAGCCCTGACAGAGATCATTCCCGCATTACGCCAACTAATGCAGATTATCGAACAGGCAGAAAACCAGTTTAATGCTGAAGGTATTTGGCGTTTCCCTTTAGGTGAAGTACCAGAAGGGTTACAACCGTTATTCAGTGACCTGAAAGTTCAGTGCAAGAAAGCCAATCAAACACTGGGGATTTTGCTTGATCAAGCTACCGAACTGGTGCGTAACGATGCTTCATTAAGTGCCCGTGTTGAGCCTTTACTGGCTGAATTCTCACCATATCTTGAACGCACAACGCTGCTCGACCGCTGCTGGACAGCCATGAGCAAGGAAGATCACCCTGCTGATGCACCGTTTGCCCGCTGGATAGCCACAGACACTGAATCGCACGATATTATTGTGGCTGTATCTCCACTTGAAAGTGGTGGTAAATTAGATGCTCTGCTTT
Organism: uncultured Plesiomonas sp.; assembly: GCA_947071955.1. Lineage (GTDB taxonomy): Bacteria > Pseudomonadota > Gammaproteobacteria > Enterobacterales > CAMTGL01 > Plesiomonas. The sequence goes on along the minus strand of CAMTGL010000120.1, from coordinate 3,956 downwards.
GGAGCCGTTGTGCCGGTGCAGTACTGTGTTCGGCAACCTTACGTGCATTAGGAAAATTTGACTATTTTTGCCGCCAAGCTGGTCTTGGGAAAGCTGATGAAGTGACACACCTAAATTTGCAATCACCGTTTGATTACAAAAACAATAGTGTGCTCTTAATCCCCGATCTGAAAATAGATCCTGCCGATGATCAGTATACCGATACACTGATCACCGAATTACCTACCTATCTGGCCAATCAACAAGCAAGTTTGATTTTATTTGCCTCATACTGGCAGATGAATCGGGTAGCTGAAGGTCTGCGAGCACAGGGGTTTAGCCTGTTGGTTCAGGGTGAGGCTTCGCGTGATGCTCTGCTGACTTTGCATAAAATGCAGTGCGATGGGAAAAAACCGAGTATTCTGCTGGGAACAGGCAGTTTTTCTGAAGGGCTTGATTTACCCGGTGATTATCTGACCAATTTGATCATTACCAAGTTGCCGTTTGCTGTACCAACTTCGCCTTTAGAACAAGCCTATGCCGAATATATTACGCATAAAGGGGGAAACCCGTTTTTGCAAATTGCTGTGCCGGAGGCAAGCCGTAAACTGATACAGTCTGTCGGGCGGTTGATCCGTACTGAAGATGATCAGGGGCGGGTTGTACTGCTTGATAGGCGTGTAATTACCCGCCGTTATGGAAAAGCGCTGCTTGATGCGCTGCCCCCTTTTCACCGCCATGTAGAATATTAATCGGGTGAAGTATGTCAATTACCGCACGTTTTAGACAAGCACTAACACAGCTTGAAGAGTCAGCCATTACCGCTGATAAAAAACTGCCCACGGCCCCACGTTTTGCTCAAACGCTGTTTAAATGCCATAGCCCGCGTTTAGCTGATTGTGTAAAAGAGCTAGCGGCTAATCTTGATCAGCTTGATCATGCTAAAACTACGGCACAAGCCACCTTTTTGGCCGAGACCATTACCGCCCAATTTACTGCGCTACAACGCGAGCTCTCTACCCAAACTTTACGCCAACAGGAAAACGTGCGTGCCAAGCCTGCATACAGCCACAAAAACTATGCGGATATCTATGCGGAACTGGCCAAGCATCAAGAGTATGAACGCCGTTTGGCCGATATGATCCGGGTTAAAGAGTCAAACTTAAATCGCTGTGAAACACTGGTACAGCAACGGGCCTTACAACAGGAAATTGCAGCATATGAAGGGCGGTTACAACGCTGTAAATCAGCGCTGAAAAAAATAGAAAACCGCATTGAACAGCGGGATGATCGCCTTTCTCGCTAAAAACCTGAAGATTTAGCTTTTGAGCCATAGGCTCAGACTACTTTCACATCATGTCTGCTCAAACCATAACCCGCCAAGATTATTATCGCGATTACGCTTGCTATCAATGCAGACACACTATACTTAGCAAGGTAACTCTCTTTTTATGAGGCAATAATATGGGCATTTTCTCTTGGGTCATTCTGGGCTTGATCGTCGGTATTTTGGCAAAATGGATTATGCCCGGAAAAGATGAAGGTGGTTTTATCATCACAGTTGTCTTAGGTATTGTTGGTGCGGTAATTGGCGGCTATGTCAGCCAGCTCATGGGCATGGCTACTGTGACCGGCTTTAACATTAAAAGCCTGATTTTTTCGATTATCGGCTCTCTTATTGTTCTTTTTATCTATCGAAAAATCAAAAGCTAAACCACCCGTGATCAGTAGTTGAACGGTAATGTGCTACACCAGTATGATAAAGACTCAACCCGTAACAGGAATTACCATGCGCCTTGAACAAGCACCACCGGAAATAAAACTGGCTGTTGATCTTATCTATCTGTTGGAAACCAATGATATTGCACCTGATGTAGTGCTTAAAGCACTTGAGATTGTTAAGCAAGATATACAGCGTAAATGTACTACACAAGAAACCACGGTGATCCCCGTAGAGTAGAAAACAGAACATGTAGCGATTAAAGAAAGATGGGTTTAATAAATACACATAGCAACGGGGCGAAACCGGTATTGTATTGTCACAGATAGTGTATCTGCCTACAAACAATGCCTGTTCCGCCCCGTTTTTTTACCTCAACAACTACTCAGCCAGCTTAGGTGGTAATACCTGTGTTGTTGAGTGCACTTTCACTTCATCTTCCGTTGGGGTATTTAGGTTTTTCACGTAAATATCCATCTGGTTGAATGCAATCTCAATATTGTTCTCGCGGAACAGGTGATCAATCCGGCGGTTAAGTTCATCAACAGTAAAGCTGCGATCACGCAATTCACGCACATATACCCGCAATTCATGATCCAGCGTACTAGCACCAAAGGTTAAGAAGAACACCAATGGCTCAGGATCTTTCATCACTCGTGCATTTTCATGTGCCGCTTGCAGCAGCAGTTTACGTGTTAACTCCAAATCAGAGCCATACGCAACCCCCACCCGAATGAGTACTCGCGTTACCGTATCGGTCAATGACCAGTTTTGTAACCGCTCAACCACGAAGTTTTTATTCGGGATGATGACCTCTTTTCGGTCAAAATCGGTCACTGTAGTGGCTCGAATACGAATTTTACTCACCGTACCGGTAAAATTACCGATGGTGATCGTATCGCCAATACGAATTGGACGCTCAAACAGCAAAATCAGGCCAGCCACAAAGTTCGCAAAGATCTCTTGCAAGCCAAAACCCAAACCAACCGATAAACCCGTTGCTATCCACTGCAATTTATCCCACGACATACCGATTGCCGACAGTGACAGCATGATCCCCAGTGCGGTAATCACATACGAGAGCATGGTTGTGATCGCGTACGATGCCCCCTGCCCCAACTGCAATTTCGACAGCACCAGTACTTCAAGCAAACCCGGTAAGTTGCGCGTAAGCACATACGCTACCACGGCAAACACAATGGCCATCAGAAGATCACGCAGGGTTACCGCATGTGTAATACCGTCAGTCGCGTTGGTGTTAATCCACAGAGTCACACTGTCAAGGTATGAGATAACGGTGACTAAATCAGACCAGAGCCAGTAAAATGCGCCCAAGAAGATTAGGAATAACAACATGTTAGATAAACGTAATGACTGCTGGTTAATTTGCTCCAGCGCCATAGGTTGTTCATCAATAATCTCACCACCCTCAGCATTTTCATGTGCTTTTTGCTGACGGCGCGCCATGGCACGGCGGTATGCTAAACGGCGGGCTGCTACAGCCAAACCACGCAGAGCCGTTTCATGCACCACCCACCAGAGCATCACCAGATAGAAGCTATCGATCAGCTTAGCGGTGAGTTTCAATGAGGTGTAGTAGTAACCCAGCACGACTAAGGCGATCAGCGCTACTGGCGCAAGCATGATGGCAAACATCACAAACAAGCGCAGCAGGCTATTTCCGTTTTCATCAATACGGGAGCGAGAGATTGGGTAAATCAGGAAGACCATCACAATCAGCATAGAGATAGTGATCACTTGCCCGATAGCATCATCAGCCAAGCTAGAAGGCTCAAGTTCCCCAATCGTAGAGACCAGAATCAGCGGCACAACCGCCAATGCAATATAGTGCAATGATCGGCGCAGGTGATTAATGTCAGACTCTTGGCGATTGAAATGCGTTTCCGCAATCCCACCCGGCTGTAACACGCGCGCCAGCATGCCAAAGGCCTGATAAGCCAAAGCAAAACGCAGTGTCAGATGCCAGATAATTGTCGGGCTACTTAAATTACTAAAAATAAACAGCATACCGAAACTGACCACAAACAGTGTGCCCGGTAATACCTGCAACATTGTCAGCAATAATGCCCTGAGGGTATGCAACTGCGAATCTCGGCGTAATTGCCCGATATCTGACTCAATGGATTGCAAATGCTTGATCAGATCTTTACGCCGCCAGATAATTAATCCAGCCAAAATCAGTAACGGAACAATAATAAACAGAGCGACATCGTTAGTCAGAAATGTAGAAAGCAGA
>CAMTGL010000119.1 GCA_947071955.1 uncultured Plesiomonas sp. | reverse complement strand
ACTCCAGCTACCGTAATCAGGGTGGTTTGGCAAAAGTAGGTTGGCAGATGGATGATGCGCAACGTCTGCAGCTCTCTGTTCGCCAGTCAGAAAACCACCAGAACGCACCGAGTAACCCGTCAGAAGCGGTCAGCTCTTCAGTGCCTCTGGTTCAGCAGAAAACCCGTGACTTTAACACCACACTGGATTACCGCCTAAACCCGCAGGATAACCGTTTGTTGGATGCCCGTGTAACGGCCTATCTGAACAAAACCGAATTTGACGAATACCGCATTAAAAAAGCGCAGCGTGATACAGTAAATTACCGCACCTTGGGGCTGAATATGAGCAACCGCTCAGAGTTTGATCTCATGACACTCGTGTACGGCGGTGATATTTACCAAGATAAAACCGAAGGCCAGCGCGAAGGGCAAAATCGCCCAATTCCGGCAGATGGCCGTGGTCAGGTGTGGGGAACATACTTACAAGCAGATATTCCGCTGGCCACTGACTGGAATTTACTGCCGGGTCTGCGTTATGACCACTTTAGCGTTAAAGACAATAATATCGCCGACTCATCACGTAGCGAAAGTAACGTCTCGCCGTCAGTCGGTTTACGCTGGCAGGCTGCAGAGTGGTTAACGCTCAATGCTCGTTACGATGAAGCTTTCCGAGCGCCAAGCATGGAAGAGATGTACACCAGTGGTACACACTTCTGCATGGGCCCAGGCATGTGCAACACCTTTAAACCCAACCCTGATTTGAAACCGGAAACGGCAAAGAACAAAGAGATCTCTGCCAACATGAAGTTCCGCAATGTCTTAGCCGATGATCAACTGGCACTGAATGCCACCTATTTCCATAACAACGTCAGCAATTACATTGATCAGCGGGTCGATCGTTTCACCACACAATACCAGAATGTGAATGATGCACGGCTTAAAGGTGTAGAACTCAGCGCGCTTTACAACCTGCAAAACTTTGAAACCAGCCTTAGCTATGCCAAAACAGACGGTGAGAATAAGAGTAATGGCCAGTCACTGCAAAATATTCCAGCCCAAAAATGGGTATTGGGAGCAGGGCACTACTTTATGGATAAATCCCTTAAAGTTGGCATGAATGTTAGCCACTACCAAGCGCAAGACAACCTGCCTGAGAATGTCACCGAAGTGTACCCAAGTTACACCCTTGTTGATCTCTATACCACATGGCAGCCACAAGCATTTAAAGCCGTCAAAGTTGATGTCGGTATCGATAACCTGACTGACGAATACTATCGTCAGGCATTTGACCAGCTTTACTCAGCCGGTCGTAACTTCAAAATTGGCGTGCGGTATCAGTTCTGATGATTGATCTCTCTTTATTAGATGAAAACATACTGGGGCGTCACAGCCCCGATCCACTGGCGTATGCCTTTACCGGAAAACGTCAGGCACATGCAGGGGGCGGTGGTCGCCCGCTGCCAGCCGAATCTGCTGGTGCACAATTTACACAATTGCTCACCGATGACGGCTCAGCAACACGCGATCGTTGCTTATATATCCACATTCCGTTTTGTCGCGTGCGTTGTACGTTTTGCTCATTTTTTCAGTATGCCGCCAGTGCCACATTAGTGGCAGAGTACTTTGCCGCGCTGACAGAAGAGCTCAAACGCAAAGCCGCGATGCCGTGGACACAAGCGCAGCCTTTTGCTGCTGTATATATCGGTGGGGGAACCCCCACCGATCTTACTGCAGAGCAAATTTTTCAGCTGGGCGGATTGATCAAAGCACACTTTCCATTAACAGAGGATTGCGAAATCACTCTGGAAGGGCGTTTAAACCGTTTTAGTGATGAAAAGTACTTTGCAGCGGTTGAAGGCGGCGTAAACCGCTTCTCATTTGGCGTACAAAGCTTTGATACTGCCGTGCGCAAACAAGCCAAGCGTTTGGATAACCGCGAAATATTGTTGGATACACTCAACCGTATCGTCGCATTTGATCGCGCACCGATAATTGTTGACTTAATGTTTGGTTTGCCGGGGCAGGATAGTGAATGCTGGCAGCGCGACCTGACCGATTTTCTGGCTAGCGGTGCACACGGCGTAGATCTGTATCAGCTTATTGAGATGCAAAGTACCCCGATGGCACGTCTAGTCAGTGAAAAACGGTTACCACCACCGGCAGATACACCGGAAAAATCACGGATGTACGCCAATGGTGTTGCCTTTATGCAGCAGCAACAAATCAAGCAGCTCAGTGTTAACCACTGGGCGCGAGATTTACGTGAACGTAGCCGTTACAACCATCTGGCCAAAACACACGCCGATGTATTACCGGTTGGCGCGGGAGCGGGCGGTTCAATTAACGGGTATAGCCTGATGCAAACCCGTGATCTTGAAACCTACCATACCGCCATTACAGAGAACCAATTCCCACTGGCGATGATGATGACACCTAATCCGCAGCATGTACTGCACAGCGCCATTAAAGCCGGATTTGATCGTGGCGTGCTGTCAGCCCAAGCCTTGAATCAGGCCAGTGAAATTCAGCTGTTTGAACATATACAGCCTCTACTGGCTGCATGGGAAGCGCGTGGATTACTGACGCTCGATGCCTCAACCGCCCAACTGACCACCGCAGGCAGCTTTTGGAATATCAACATGGCTCAGGGCATGATTGAAGCATTAAAACGTACACCACCAGCAGCGCTGGCAGCCTAAGTTTAGATACCGACATTTAAGGCATATGCCAAAAAATTATTGAGATAAATCGAGATAAACTGCGCAGTCACTGTTATCAACAACCGTAGCCGCGTTTACCGATTTAACTGATCTTTTTGATACACAGGGTATGGAATCACCTATGTTAGAGCAATCAACGTTAGAGCAATCAATGATCAAACAACAAGATCTTGTAACCCAGATCGCCGCACTTTCAGAGCAAGAACTGGGCGCGTCAACACAAGCACTGGCCAGTCAGTTTTCGGTAAGCGAACAGCAGTTGGTCGCGGCACTTCCGGCCGCTATGTCAACGTGGATCCCAGCAGAGCACGCACAAACATTGCTTGAATCACTGACAGAGTGGGGAACACTGACCACCATTATTGAATCAGAAGGCAGCATTTTTGAGTTTAAAGGTGCATTTCCGGCTGGAAAACCGGCACACGGTTATTTCAACCTGTATACCAAAAGTGCCGAAGGTCTACATGGCCATCTCAAACTTGATCAGGTAGCACACATTGCTCTGCTGGAAAAGCCATTTATGGGCAAAGAGAGCTATAGCCTGCTGTTTTTTGCTCAATCAGGCCGTTGTATTTTTAAAGTGTATCTGGGGCGCGACAGCAAACGTCAGTTGTTCCCTGAGCAAATCAGCCGTTTTAATCAGTTACGTGAACAGTACGCATTGAGCTCAGTGGTACCGGTGTCAGAACCTGCATAACCCATACGTACAGTAAATAATGGCTATGCAATAGCCATAGAGATAACACAGAGAATATTCCCCGCCACAGAATGTAGATTCGGCACAGTATGGTGCTCTGCAGGCGGGGAGAACCCATAATTAATAAACAAATAAATAGCGCGGAAACAATAATATTACCGCGCACAGAAGGAATCAAATCATGAGTACTGAACGTCAAGAGCGCCTGCAAAACCGTCTAGAACCTGAAATTCAGGCTTTCCGTCAGCAGTGTAAAACCCTGATCCTTGCCACCGTAGACAGCACTGGCATGCCAAATGTCAGCTATGCCCCGTTTGTACAATTGGCTGATGGTTATTACGTGCTGATCTCTGAAATTGCTCGCCATGCGCGTAATTTGCAGCAAGTACCGCGCACATCTTTGATGATGATTCAAGATGAAGCAAGCAGCCGTATCTTGTTTGCCCGTCAGCGTCTGACGTTTGATGCAAAAGCAGAAATTGTTTCGCGTGATGACAACGCATGGAAACTGGCGATTGATGCTTTAGCACAGCGCCATGGTGATATTGTCGATAATCTATCAAATATGGCCGATTTTATTCTGTTCCGTTTAGTACCAGAACAGGGCCTGTATGTGAAAGGATTTGGTCAGGCATTTCAGGTCAGCAGTGATGACTTGATTGATATGGTGCACCTGAAAGAGGGGCATAAATCACTGTCAGGCGCTGAAATTACTGCGGATAACGCTGCTGCGGTATAAATAGTCGGTTACTCGCTATCCATAAGCATGCGCGTATTGGCGCGTGTGCTTAAGCTTGGCTTAGTGCAGTTTAGGCACCAATCTGACTTTACGCATTTATCTGCGTATTCGTATAAATGATAAAAAGCAGACAATTGTCTGCTTTTTTACTGTAGATGCCGACATTTGTCAGCGTAAATAACGCATCAGCGTCAACTGAGCTCTGCTTCCAGCGCGGGAACAACGATACAGGTTGCATGGCAACCTTTAGGCCCTCGATGCATTTCAAATTGCACCTCCTGCCCAGCTTTTAGCGTGCGATAACCTTCCATCTGGATCATGGAATAGTGTGCAAAAATATCATCACCGCCGACAACCGGACAAATAAACCCAAATCCTTTGGCATTGTTGAACCACTTAACAGTACCCGTTTCCATACCTCTACATCCCTCGAGTGATACTTTATTTGATAGTACAGGCTGTGTTTGCGCACTTGTGCGCGAACTTACGAGCCAATCACTCAAATTTTATGCTGATTGGTCGAAATATAAACACAGCTTGTTGATACACTCTAGTAGAATTGGGTGTAACGTCAAGGCGACGAAGGTCGTGTTGACGGGTTGTTCACTAAAACGTCATTGAAATTAACATTTCATTCGCATCTACTGAATGTAAAGACTACGATAGAGTTATGAGTAATTTAGATTGGCTTGGAATAGATGAACTCATCAGGGATGAAGAGAAAACCACGGTTAAGCCGCCGTCTATGTATAAAGTGATACTAAACAATGATGATTACACCCCAATGGACTTTGTCATTGAGGTACTGGCCACATTTTTTAGTCTTGATATTGAGAAAGCAACACAAGTTATGCTAACCGTACACTATCAAGGTAAAGCAACCTGTGGCGTTTTTACCGCAGAGGTTGCCGAAACAAAAGTAGCGCAAGTAAATCAGTATGCGCGTGAGCACGAACATCCATTGCTCTGTTCAATGGAAAAAGCCTGATAGCGTTGTACGGGCTTTGCTTTCAGCTTCTAAGGGGAGGTGCCTATGCTCAATAAAGAACTTGAATTAAGTTTGAACCTAGCGTTTGCCAAAGCTCGCGAGTTGCGGCACGAGTTCATGACAGTCGAGCACCTGTTGCTTGCACTGATTGACAATGGTTCAGCGCGTGAGGCATTGGAAGCCTGCTCCGTTAATCTGGACATGCTGCGTAATGATCTGACCATTTTTATCGAACAAACCACGCCGCTGATTGCTGCTGAAGAGAGTGAACGTGAAACACAACCTACGCTCAGTTTCCAACGTGTACTGCAACGTGCGGTTTTCCACGTGCAATCATCTGGCCGTAGTGAAGTGACCGGAGCTAACGTCTTAGTGGCTATTTTCAGTGAGCAAGAGTCGCAAGCGGCTTACTTGCTGAAAAAGTACGATGTCAGCCGTCTTGACGTGGTGAACTTCATCTCGCACGGTGTGCGCAAAGACAGCCCTGATACCAGCGGCCCACAAGCCTCTAATCAAAGCCAAAACGCCTCTTCTGCAAACAACAGCAATGAAGAGGGTGATGAGCGCTTAGAGAACTTTGCGACCAACCTAAACCAATTGGCTCGTGTGGGCGGTATCGACCCGCTAATTGGCCGTGAGCATGAGCTTGAGCGTACCGTGCAAGTACTCTGCCGCCGTCGTAAAAATAACCCACTGCTGGTGGGGGAAGCCGGTGTTGGTAAAACCGCTATTGCCGAAGGTCTAGCATGGCGGATTGTGGAAGGTGATGTTCCCGAGATTATGCTTAACTGCGTAATTTACTCGTTGGATATCGGTTCACTGCTGGCTGGCACCAAATACCGTGGTGATTTTGAAAAACGCTTTAAAACCATTTTGCGTCAGCTTGAGCGTGAAGAGAATTCCATCCTGTTTATCGATGAAATTCACACCATTATTGGTGCGGGTGCTGCATCCGGCGGGCAAGTTGATGCTGCTAACCTGATTAAGCCTCTGCTGTCAGGCGGAAAAATTCGGGTTATGGGGTCAACCACCTACCAAGAATTTTCCAATATTTTTGAAAAAGATCGTGCATTGGCGCGCCGCTTCCAAAAAATTGATGTTATTGAGCCATCAGTAGACGAAACAACCAAAATTCTGATGGGATTAAAACCAAAATACGAAGCACACCACGATGTTCGTTATACCAACAAGGCCATCCGTGCGGCGGTTGAGTTGTCGGCAAAATACATTAATGAGCGTCATTTACCCGATAAAGCCATTGATGTGATAGACGAAGCGGGTGCTCGTTGCCGTTTAGCACCCTTAAGCAAACGTAAGAAAACCGTCAATGTCAGTGATATTGAGTCAATTGT
>CAMTGL010000118.1 GCA_947071955.1 uncultured Plesiomonas sp. | reverse complement strand
TAAGGCACGACGAGCAAAATAAACCTCTTCTGCCGCCGTTAACAGTGGGGAGAAACCAATCTCCCCCAGATAGAGTTGGGTTGCATCCAGCACTCGCAGGGCATCAATGTGCGGGAACTGCTCGTCAGCGTCCAGATCCTCTTCCGCTGCCAGCTGAAATGCCTCTTCTTCGAGTGTTTCTAAAGACGACTCTTCCAGCTCAAAGTCATGCAGTTCTTCTGCTGCAGTATTGCTATGGCTCATACTTTACTCCTTGCATGTCGGAGAAATACGAAGCAGTACAACCCTCTCTGCCCGTTTAGCGCCGTGGTAAATAACCCAACGGATTCACAGACTTACCTTTATAACGTATTTCAAAGTGCAACCTGACTGAGCTGGTTCCTGAACTACCCATAGTGGCAATCTGCTCACCCGCCTTCACAGACTGACGCTCTTTCACCAATAATGTCTCATTATGTGCATAGGCACTGAGGTAATCATCATTGTGTTTGATGATGATCAGATTACCGTATCCACGTAATGCATTACCTGCATAAACAACTTTTCCCGGTGCCGTTGAATAAATTGGCTGGCCGCGTCGCCCTGCAATATCAATGCCTTTATTACCGCCTTCCGATGCCGAGTAACCGTTGATCACTTTGCCCTCAACTGGCCAGCGCCAACTGCTTACTGTGGCATTACCCGCTTCAGCAGAGCTACTTGATGAACTCGGGTTACTCTTCGCCGGTGTTTCGGTTGGTTTTACCGGAGCCGGTGGCGTAGTTCGCGCAATCACGGTTTCCGTTACATGAATATCACCCGGCTTACGGTTAACATTCTGTTTACTTTCATCACCAGAGTAATGCTTAACGGTCACAGGTTCAACATAACTTTGTGTCGATTGAGTGCTGGTCTGATGAGTTTGTGCGTAACTCTCATTACCACCGTCTGACAATCGGATCGTTTGCCCCGGATAAATGGTATAAGGTGCAGGAATATTATTCGCTGCAGCCAAATCCCTAAAGTCACGACCTGAGATATAAGAGATATAAAAGAGCGTCTCTCCATCTTTCACTCGGTATGTTGTACCTGTGTAACTGCCTTTTTGTAACCGTTTATAATCAGGTGCAGCACCGGAATTCGACGAAGAGCTGTAATAGTCACCACTCTCTGACGTTGCCGAACTCACTGGAGCCGGATTAGTCGCCGTTGTGGTACAACCGCTTAACGCAAACAGTAAACAAGAGCAAAGACCTGTCTGATAGAGGGCCTTGTTTAGGCTTCCTGAGATCATCCTTTCACCTAACAATTTAGCGATAAATCAAATAAACAAGTACTGCCAGCGCTACAGTACCCCAACCTAAAATTTCAATATATTTTCGTAGCTGTGCTTCCATGCGCGGGCCACCCCATGCCATTAACAGGGCAACCAGCAAAAAACGTGCGGTACGTGAAACTAATGCCGCGCCAACAAACGGCCAAAATGCCATTTTGAGTAACCCGGCCGTTACGGTAAAAACTTTATACGGAATAGGAGAGAAACCAGCAATGAAGACCACTAAAACTCCCCACTCCTTAAACCACTGCATGGCTTTATCTAAATTGGCCTGATAGCCCATGTGTGCAATCATCGGTTGCAGCAGATCGAACAAGTAGTATCCCAAAGCATAACCGATAATACCACCGAGTACAGAAGTGACTGCGGTAACAAGTGCATATCGTACCGCTTTTTTCGGTTCAGCCAGTGCCATCGGTGCCAACATAATATCGGGCGGGATAGGAAAAAAAATCGCCTCGATAAAACTGACCGCGCCTAACCATATCTCTGCTTTCGGGTGTCGTGCCCAGATCATGACGCGATCATAAATAGCACCAAATAACTTCACGCAATCTCTCCTTGTACGAGCGGAACAAAACGAACCGCTTCAATATGCTCAATCGTATATTGTGTTTTAATGCGGGTAATTTTCTGCAATGCCTGGCTCGTAGACCCCACCGGGATCACCAGTACACCGCCATCGGCCAACTGTTCCAGCAGTGCTTGCGGAATAGCCGTTGCCGCGGCCGTTACAATGATCGCATCAAAGGGTGCACGAGCAGGCCATCCCTCCCAGCCATCACCGTGACGGGTAGCGATATTATGTAAATCGAGCTGTTTAAAACGCCGTTTGGCCTGCCATTGCAGGGTTTTAATCCGCTCAACCGAGCACACCCGATCAACCAAATGTGCCAATATTGCGGTTTGATAGCCTGAACCTGTGCCAATTTCCAACACCCGTGAATGGGGCTGCAGCCCGAGCAGCTCCGTCATCCGCGCAACAATATAGGGTTGAGAAATAGTCTGCCCCGCACCTATCGGCAGTGCGGTGTTATCGTAAGCTTTATGGGCGAATGCTTCATCAATGAAACGGTTTCGCGGGACGCTGGCCAGTGCATGCAGAACTTGCTCATCCCTGATCCCCTGTGCTTTCAAGTTGATGAGCAGCCGATCTAACTCGACTGACCTCTTCATTATTACCACTCTCCGCTGCTTTCTACCCATTCAGTCAGCATATCAAGATGCTGATGTGCGGTTAAATCAATCTGTAACGGAGTCACCGAAACATAATGTTGTGCTACCGCATCAAAGTCAGTTCCCTCACCCGCATCTTTTGCAGCCGGAACAGGGCCAATCCAGTAAATATCATTACCACGCGGGTCTTGCTCGCAAATGACTTTGCCCGCCGGATGCCGATTGCCGCAACGGGTAATCTTGATCCCCTTAATCTGCTCAAGAGGCACATCGGGCACATTGATATTTAAAATTCGATTGGTGCGCAGCGGGTGTCGTTGCAAGGTACGCAGTAAGCGTGCCGTAATCACTGCCGCCGTTTCATAATGGGTTGTACCATTGAGTGATACTGCCAGTGCCGGATACCCCATGTGCCGCCCTTCGGTGGCCGCAGCAACTGTGCCGGAGTAGATCACATCATCCCCCAGATTGGGGCCAGCATTGATGCCTGAAACCACAATATCCGGCAGCGGAGACATCAAGCCATTGACAGCCAAATGCACACAATCAGTCGGCGTACCGCGTACCGAAAGATCACCGTTAGCCAGTGTGTTAATCCGCACGGGCATCTCAAGTGTCAATGAATTTGATGCGCCACTGCGGTTACGATCAGGTGCAACAACAGTCACATCAGCAAATTTTCGCAGTTCTGCGGCAAGAATTTGAATCCCCGGTGCAGTCACACCATCATCATTACTCAGCAGGATACGCACGGTTATCTCCTTCTTGATCAGTCAACGCTATTTCACGAATAACGCTAGTTGCATAGCTGCCTGCAGGCAGAAAAAAGGCCAGCTTTAATCCCTCAGGCCGCCACTGCCATGTAAAGTGCTCAGGCCGTAACAGCAGAGCACGCCGTGCAGGTTCTAAACGTTCACGGGTCAACAATCCGATTAAGACCTGTTCCGCATCTAATTGTGCATGTTCAAAAGCAGCAGCTTCAGATTGTGAGCCTAATTCACCATCCCCAACCATAGGTGCGGTCAGGTTAACATCGTGTTCTTGCAAGCGTTGTTGGGATTGCGCCAACTCTTCTGGTTTTGTCACAAACCAGCTATTCCGTCCGGCCAGTTGCAGTGCATCCCCTTCAAGTACGGTGGTATGCAAACTGGCCGCAATACGCGCGCTAACCACTGTATTAAACAGCGCACTGCGAGCAGCTGACAGACAAAAACTACGTTTATTACGGTCTTTAACCTTTATTTCACCACTGGCCCAGCGCTGTGCCATGTGCAGGTTGTTACCTTCACGACCAAAACGTTGCTCACCAAAATAGTTGGGAACACCCTGTTCGGCTATCAGCGTTAACCGCTGATCCAGCTCGGCTGAAGATGTCATACCCCGCAGCAAAATTTCAAACTGATTTCCGCGTAAAGCACCGGTACGCATTTTTCGGTTATGGCGCGTCATCTCCAGTACGGTACAGCCATCAAGCTGAAAAGCGGCAAAATCAGGAGTAATTTTTCCCGGAATATGCAGACCAAACCACTGCTCGGTGACAGCATGGCGATCTTTTAAACCTGCATAGGCTACGTTACGTGCTGGAATACCCGCGTACTCCGCGAGTTTCTCAGCCACAAACTTGGTATTACAGCCCGTTTTTTGTACCAAGACCATGACGTGTTCACCTTCACCGGTAAAGTCATAGCCTAAGTTCTCTATCACGCGAAAATCATCTGGCTGTGCTTTTAGTTGCCCGTAATGCGTTGGTTTACCGTGTAAATACTGCAACTCACTCACCCGATACTTCTCCATCTTCTGCGATTTTATCTGCTCGACCTTGTTGAATAACACCACGTTCAGCCGTTTCTTGTTGTAGTTCATTTTTTCGGAGTAACAGCGCAACAGCTTCACAGGCAATACCTTCACCACGGCCGGTAAATCCGAGCTTTTCAGTTGTTGTGGCTTTGACATTCACGCAATCAATCGAACAGGCTAAATCGGCGGCAATACAGGCGCGCATGGCGCTGATATGCGGGGCCATTTTAGGCGCTTGCGCAATAATAGTGACATCGACATTACCAATGCCGTAACCTTTTTGTTGGATCTGACGAAAGGCTTCACGCAGCAATCCCCGACTATCAGCGCCTTTATACGCAGGGTCGGTATCGGGAAACAGGTGACCAATATCGCCAAGCGCAGCAGCACCGAGCAGTGCATCGGTCAGCGCATGCAGCGCAACATCGCCATCAGAGTGTGCCAGTAAGCCATGCGGATACGGAATCGCCACTCCGCCAATAATGACAGGGCCATCACCGCCAAACTTGTGTACATCAAAACCATGTCCGATACGCATCATCCGATGTCCTCGCAAGCTAAAAAAGGGGGGATAGAAAATAAAAAATAGGCTGCGTTAATATGCCCGCTACAGGTTATCGTTATGTTGTGGTTATAGTGCTGGCTGTATTCATGGGCGCATTAACATGCAGGATCAGTAGGCAAAGCCAGAGAGTGCGCCAAGTAAAAACGCGCAAGCTCAAGATCTTCAGGCTGTGTCACCTTGATATTATCGGCTCGCCCGTTCACAAGATAAGGCTGGAAACCACAAAACTCTAAGGCAGAGGCCTCATCAGTAATCACGGCCTGCTCTGCCAAGGCTTTTTCAAGGCAATCGCGCAACAAGCGTGAAGGGAACATTTGCGGGGTTAACGCATGCCACAACTGTGTGCGGTCAACGGTATGATCGATAGTGTGTGAGGCATTCCCACGCTTCATGGTATCCCGTACGGGGCTGGCTAAAATTGCACCAATCGGCATATTTGCCTGCCATGGGCGGTCAGCAAAGGTCAGGAGTTTGTCAAGATCACTGGCGTGTAGGCACGGGCGGGCAGCATCATGAACCAGTACCCACGCGCTATCATCCTCAATTGATCGTAACGCTGCCAGTACTGAATCAGCACGCTCATTGCCTCCTGTCACCGTACGAATACGCGGATGAGTGCGCAAGGCAAGTGTATCAAACCAGCGATCATCAGGATGCAGTGCAATAACAACCGATGAAATTCGCGTGTCGCGCAGCAATGCCTGCACGGTATGCTCTAGTATTGTCAAACCTTGCAACGGTAAATATTGCTTAGGAATGGCCGATTGCATTCGGCTACCAATACCGGCTGCCGGAATAACGGCAATAAAATGTGTTACTTGATCAGTGACCGCTGTCATCGTTATTACTTATTTTGTCGTTTTATCAGCTGGTAAAATACGGTAGAAGGTCTCTCCAGGTTTTACCATGCCCAATTCATCGCGCGCACGCTCTTCAATGGCTTCAAGACCACTAGAGAGATCATCAATTTCGGCAAATAGCTGTTCGTTACGGCTTTTTAATTTGGTGTTGCTCTCTTGTTGTGCCACAACTTCATGCTGAATACGGGTATACGTATGCACACCATTTTTACCCAGCCACAAACTGTATTGTAACCAGCTCAGTATCACGAGCAAAAATATGCTTAGTTTACCCATCTTATCCCCCAAAAAATCGCTGTTATCATCCCATATCTGATGCCGTTGTACCACTGCCGTAATGCGTTGGCCGCACAGACAACCTTCAGCATAACGGGCATATTTCAACGATTCCTCGGGTGAACGCTGTTTTTAGGCCATAAAAAAGACCACCCGAAGGCAGCCTTTTCGTTTATGCAATCAGCCGCAATGCAAGATTACAGCATGCAAAAAATCAGCGCAGCATGATTATGCTTGGCCTTTCACTTCTTTCAGACCGTTGAAAGGTGCTTTTTCGCCCAGCATCTCTTCGATACGGATCAGTTGGTTGTACTTAGCAACACGGTCAGAACGGCTCATAGAACCCGTTTTGATTTGGCCAGCTGCTGTACCTACTGCCAGATCAGCAATGGTTGCATCTTCAGTTTCACCTGAACGGTGAGAGATAACAGCGGTGTAGCCTGCATCTTTCGCCATTTTGATTGCAGCCAGAGTTTCGGTCAGAGAACCGATCTGGTTGAATTTGATCAGAATGGAGT
>CAMTGL010000117.1 GCA_947071955.1 uncultured Plesiomonas sp. | reverse complement strand
TCGGTCAGGGCATCAATATTAACCTCACCAAACACCGACATACCATCAGCGCATACGGCGGCTAAATCAACAGGGTGCTCTGACATCGGAATGATATGAGCATCTACTTTCAATAATCGCCGCACCAGATTAATGGCATCCAAAGGCCGAACGCTCAGATCATCAAGCGCTTTGAGCATTAAATTGCCCAAGTTATGCCCCGCCAAATCACCTTCACCGGTAAAACGGTACTCAAACATGGCTGAGGCCACGGTCGGCTCAGAGATCAGCTGATTAATGCAGTTACGGGTATCTCCCCAAGCTATACCGCCTTCCGCCATACGAATACGGCCGGTTGACCCACCGTTATCGGTGGTGGTGACAATACCGGTCAGGCGGTGGCTCAGAGAACCTAAAGAAGAGAGGACACGGCCTAACCCGTGTCCACCGCCAATGGCAACAACATGATTTAAATCTGCAAGCATGGGGGTACGCATAATAAAGTCAGTATCAGATAACGGTAAGATACAAGAAGAGAGCTGACCATAAGAAATAATCTCACCAAACTCAATCAATAATGTTGACTGACCGCACGTTATGCTATGTGTTTGCTGCTTATTTAATCCGTTCATCGGGCAATAGCACCAAATGGCCTTCCGTATCAAAGTACCAGCCTTTGATAATATGGTGCGCTGACATGTCTTGAAAACCGGCTAATACTGTGTGTGCTTCGGTTAGTGCTGTCTCATCATCATAACCGTGCATACGTTTGAGATATTTGGCCAGTTCGGTGATACCCACAGACTCGGTAATGTTGCTCATATCCACCCCGTATAATAAATACATGTCTCTGTTATGAAGCGTAGACGGTTTTCATTATATTGGCGTGTGGTTACGTCTCTTTTTCCTTCCCTTAAAACGTTTTCGGCGCTTTGGTTTTGCTCTGAAAACAAAAATAGCAATTATTTATGGAAAGATGAGCAGAAGCGAAAAAACAGACTGGGCAGCCTGCGAAGCTTGCTCAAGTTAGAATTTTTACCCCATACCCCGTGATGATGATTGTAATTTTGCTACACAGATACATAAAATAGCGATACGCTTTACATATATTGTGGTTATGTCGTCAAACTCACTGCATGCAGTGGACATTGCCGCCAAAAACTCCGAAGCCCTCTTGCCTAAGTGCAGCCATTGTTTGGCTGAATACGGGAAGTTGGCCGTGGTTCAACGAGCCACCGGGTTGGGGCAGAAATGCCTTGGCCTCCCGACATTTGGAAAGGTGTTTTAAGGTGCAGCAACTTAAAGATACGTTTAACCGCGAGTTTTATTACTTGCGGCTGTCAATTACTGATGTGTGTAACTTTCGGTGCAGTTATTGTCTGCCTGACGGTTATAAACAGACCTCTAAAACGGCGTTTTTATCTCCGGATGAAACCCGCCGGATCGCGCACGCCTTTATTGCCTCGGGCACCGATAAAATTCGGCTGACCGGCGGTGAACCAACATTGCGTCGTGACTTTCTTGAAATTGCCGAAGGTATCAGCAGCATTGCTGGGTTACGGACATTAGCGCTGACCACCAACGGCTACCGCATGGCCAAAGATGTTGCCCGCTGGAGGGCTGCTGGTGTTAATGCACTTAATGTGAGTGTCGACAGCCTAGATCCGCGCCTGTTTCATTCGATTACCGGTGAAAACAAATTACGGGAAGTCATGGCAGGTATTGATGCTGCGTTTACCGCCGGATATGACAAAGTCAAAGTGAATACGGTGCTGATGAAGGGGTTAAATGATCGCGGCCTGAATGATTTTTTAGGCTGGATTAAAGAGCGCCCGATTCAATTACGCTTTATTGAGCTGATGCAGACCGGTGAAATGGGCGAGCTGTTTGCAACGCACCACCTTTCAGGGGGCATAATCCGCGATATTCTGCTGCAACAGGGTTGGCAACCGGTGGAAAAACAACGCAATGCGGGGCCGGCACAGGTTTTTCGCCATGAAGACTACTGTGGTGAAGTTGGCCTTATCATGCCGTATGAAAAAGATTTCTGCCAAAGTTGTAACCGCTTACGGGTCTCGGCAACCGGTAAATTGCACTTGTGCCTGTTCGGGGATGAGGGAATTAGCCTGCGGGATTTACTGACCGAAGATCAGCAACTTCCCTTGTTGCAACAGCGTTTACAGCAGGCGTTACTGAGTAAAAAACAGACCCATTTCTTGCATGCCGGTAATTCTGGCAGCACGCCGCATCTGGCATCGCTGGGCGGATAATAAAAAACCAAGATGACTATAATGATAGGAAGGAGTGACACCATGGGACACGCAATTGCTGATTTTCAACCTGCAATGCTGGCGGTACTGACCGTATCAGATACCCGTACTGAAGATAATGATACTTCAGGTCAGTTTTTGGTGAATGCCGCGACAGAGGCTGGGCATCAGGTTGTAGCAAAAAGTATTGTGCCTGATGATGTGTATCAGATCCGCGCCATTGTTTCTGCATGGATTGCCAACCCACAGGTTCAGGGCATTTTGATCACCGGTGGAACCGGTTTTACTTCGCGTGATACGACACCTGAAGCTGTACGTGTGTTGTTTGATAAAGAAGTGGAAGGTTTTGGTGAGTTGTTCCGCATGGTGTCATATGAAGAGATCGGTACATCAACCATTCAGTCGCGCGCGATTGCGGGTTTTGCTAACCATACGGTGATTTTTGCTATGCCAGGCTCAACCGGTGCATGCCGCACTGCGTGGGAAAAGATCATCTGCGATCAGCTCAATGCCAGCCATCGCCCGTGCAACTTTATGCCTCATCTGAAAGCGTAATATCGGGAAGCGTATGACTGAGTTTACCCATATCAATACCCGTGGCGAAGCCAATATGGTTGATGTTTCAGCCAAAGATGAAACAGTGCGAGAAGCGCGAGCAGAAGCATTTGTTGACATGGCCGCTACTACACTGGCAATGATTATCGGTGGGCAGCACCACAAAGGTGATGTGTTTGCCACCGCACGTATTGCTGGAATTATGGCGGCAAAGCGTACGTGGGAGCTGATCCCACTGTGTCACCCGTTATTGCTGTCTAAGGTGGATGTCAGCATTGTGGCTGAACCGGAAAAACAGCGGGTACGCATTGAAAGTGTGTGCCGTTTGAGCGGTAAAACCGGTGTTGAGATGGAAGCATTAACGGCAGCTTCGGTTGCGGCGCTGACCATTTATGATATGTGTAAAGCGGTGCAAAAAGACATGATCATCAGTCAGGTGCGGTTACTGGCAAAAAGTGGCGGTAAATCGGGCGAGTTTAAGGTGAGCGAATGATTCGGGTGCTTTTTTTTGCGCAAGTGCGTGAGCTGGTGGGCGAAGATATGCTGACACTGAACGCGGAATTTGCCACGGTGGAAGCGTTGCGGCTTGAACTCTCTGCGCGTAGTGATAAATGGGCATTGGCGCTAGAGAAAGAGAAGCTGCTGGTGGCGGTAAATCAAACGTTAACGCCGTTAGACAGCTCGCTACACGATGGCGATGAAGTGGCTTTTTTCCCGCCGGTAACCGGAGGCTGATGATGAACACAATACCGCCAGTACTGACGCGTATTCGAGTTAGCGACGCGCCGTTTAGTATTGATGAAGAGCACAACTGGTTATCGTGCGATGATGAGAGTGGGGCAGTTGTCACGTTTGTCGGAAAAGTACGCAATCATAATCAGGGTGATGATGTTGTCGCGCTGCGTTTAGAGCACTATCCTGCGATGACAGAAAAAGCGTTGGCGGATATTGTCTCTGAAGCTCGCAGCCGCTGGCCGTTGCACCGCATTTGTGTGATTCATCGGGTGGGTGATCTGCATTGTGGTGAGCAAATTGTGTTTGTCGGTGTCAGCAGCGCGCACCGTGATGCCGCATTTGCAGCTAACACATTTATTATGGATTACCTAAAAATGCGTGCGCCGTTTTGGAAAAAAGAGCAAACCCCTGAGGGTTCTCGCTGGGTTGAGGCCAAACATAGCGATAAAGAGGCAGCAGCGCGATGGTCAGATTGTTCCGCAAGCTGAGTGCACACTGCGCCAATAACGCGGTTAGTAAAGTGCATTTTTCGGCCGTGGTGATCAGTGTGTGTACTGCGCTGATCAGTAGCCCTGCAGTGCAGGCGGATACGCTCAATATTGCAGTTGCTGCCAATTTTAAACCGACGCTCGATGCGCTTGCCCCATTATTTGCGCGCCAGTCAGGGCATCAGTTGCGTATTACCTCGGCCTCTAGCGGCGTGTTGTATACCCAGATTATCAACGGTGCGCCGTTTGATGTTCTCTTGTCGGCGGATACCGAGCGGCCGGAGAAACTTGAACAAGAGCAGCGCACGGTGGCCGGTTCGCGTTTTACCTATGCACAAGGGCAACTGGCCTTGTGGAATATCGGAGAGCCGGTTTCACTGGCCGATCCACAGGCATGGCGCGGCCGTTTGGCAATTGCCAACCCACGTACTGCACCGTATGGTAGTGCAGCAAAAGCATGGCTAGAGCAACATAATGCGTGGAAATCGCCAACATTAACGTTAATTACCGGTGCAAATATTTCACAGACGTATCAGTTTGTTGATACTGGCAATGCCAACATGGGGTTGGTAGCGTATCCGAATGTGTTGGTTAGTCAACCCAAAGGGCAGATATTGCTGTTACCGGCAGAGAGTTATCCGGCTATTGCGCAACAGGCCGTGATTTTATCATCTAGCTCTCATTTAGCTGCGGCCAAGCAATTTAGCGCATTTTTACGCAGCGAACCGGCCAAAAAGTTGATCCGCGAACAGGGGTATTTGCTGCCTTGAGTACTCCCTTATCAGCTATTTTTTGTTTTGGTGCGATCTTTTTTTGCTATGGGATCTCTCCTTATTATGGAATAGGGCAGAGCCGTGTCTGTGGCTGATTGGCAAGCGGTCTGGCTGACACTGAAACTGGCCGCCTCTACAACCTGTGTGCTGATGCTGTTCTCTCCGTGGCTGGCATGGTGGCTGGCGCGCAGCCAGAGCCGAATTCGCCCGTTGATTGAATCTCTGGTGTCATTGCCATTGGTGTTACCGCCGACTGTGCTGGGGTTTTACCTGTTACTGGCATTTTCTCCGCAAAGCTTACCGGGTTCATATTGGCAGCAGCTCACCGGCCAGACACTGGCTTTCTCATTTTCCGGTCTGGTTATTGCCTCAGTACTCTATTCACTGCCGTTTGCCGTACAACCCTTGCAAAGTGCATTTGTGAATATGGGGGATAAAGAGCTCAATGCCGCTCGAACACTTGGATTCAGCGGTATTGCTCGTTTCCGGTATATTGTGCTGCCGATGTCATTCCCCAGCTTTATTATTGCTGCCGCGCTAAGTTTTGCCCATACCATTGGCGAGTTTGGCGTGGTATTGATGATTGGTGGTAATATCCCCGGACAAACGCAGGTGTTGTCAATTGCGCTGTTTGATCATGTCGAAGCGATGGATTATCAAAATGCTCACACGCTCTCTGCCGGATTATTGCTATTTTCCATAGCAATGCTGACGTTGGTTTATGGTGTGTTACAGCGCCGTCAGCGTCGGCTGTTAATTGGGTAGCGGAGTATCTGAATGGGATTTTTCCAGTATAAATTAAAGGGGCGTATTCCGGGCAATTCTGCTCAAACAGCGCATACGGCAGATACTCTTTTCCAAAACCAAAACCAAAACCAAAACCAAAACCAAAATCAGGCTACAGACGATCAAACCTTGCAGATACAGGTGCATACAGCGCTGTCTGACTTTACTCTGAATGTGGATATCACCTTACCTGCGCGCGGGATCCACGGAATATTTGGTCATAGTGGCGCGGGGAAAACCACCTTGCTGCAAATTATTGCCGGACTAATGCCCGTAGAGCATGCCCATATCCGTTTTTCCGGCGTACAGTGGCAATGCGCTTTAGGCTCTATCCCGCCAGAAAAAAGATCTGTAGGTGTGGTCTTTCAAGATAGCCGACTTTTCAACTGGCTGACGGTTCGGCAAAATTTAACACTGGCCGCGCGTTACGCCCGTAAAACGCCGCCAGATATTGTGCAACTGGCCGAGCGGCTTGGGTTTACGCCACTACTGGATTTAGCGGCACACAAGCTATCTGGTGGCCAGCGCCAGCGGGTGGCCATTGCCCGTGCGCTGATGGCAACACCGGCTCTGTTGCTGCTTGATGAGCCATTATCGGCACTTGATAGCCATGCGCGTCGCTTACTGACCGCTGAGATCGCCCAGTTAGCGAAAGAGCTGGATTTACCGATGTTATATGTCAGCCATGCAATGGAAGAGGTTGTCACGCTGTGCGAGCAGATTGTGGTGCTGCGAGCCGGTGAGGTAGAGGCGCAGGGCGAACCGACCGATCTGTTCTCACGTACTGATTTATCACTGGCACAGCACCCTGAGGCCGCAGTTCTGCTGAATACTCAAATCACCGGATATGATGCTGAAAATCAGCAGATTATCGCTGATTGCGAAGGGCAACAGCTGCGTATTCCGGGTGATGAAATGGCTGTACAGTCATGGCGTTTGCGGGTGCTGGCACGAGAGGTGTTATTG
>CAMTGL010000116.1 GCA_947071955.1 uncultured Plesiomonas sp. | reverse complement strand
GCCTCTCTTTAATAAACTAATATTTTCACTTCTAAATTTATCATTTACGAACAAGTTGGCATTAATCGAGAGTAATACTTATCACATTGATACGCGTCTTAATGTTACAATTCATCTTTATTCATAAAAAAACGCATTAATTTAAAAAACACATCGAGAAAAGATACTGAAAAAAGTAAAAAGACATATTTTAAATATAAAAACCCAGCAAACCATAATGGTTTTCTAGGGTTTATATAAATTAATTAGAGAAGAGAGATAAGAATATATTAGCGGATATTAGATGTCTGGCGGGGTATGAGTTCAAAACCAACATCAATAATTTGAGGTGTTTGTTTCGCTTTTTCTGGCTGTTCGATAGCCAGCAAGAGTGCCCGAATGAGTTGTGTACCAATTTGCTCTGGGTGTAAACGAATAGATGTTAGTTGCGGATAAGCACATTCAGCCAATTCATGATCGCCAAAACCTATCACCGCTAAACGTGCAGGAATAGCAATATTACGCCGCTGCGCCTCATTTAAGAGACTTAACGCGATGATATCATTGGAACAAACAACACCATCAATAGTGTGGTCTTTAGCCAGTGCCGCCATAAATGTTTTTGCGGCCTCTTGTACATTATGCTGTAAAGGCAGATCAATAATTTGAGGTAAATGCTGTGCATACTGGGTTACGCAGCGAGTATAGCCACTGGCTCTCGCATTGGCGCGGTGATCGTGCGTCAGACGGGTTCCCATAAACAGAACATGCTGGCAACCACCACGGTAGAGATGTTCGGTGGCATCAGCGCCAGCTTGCTGGTGATCAAAGCCAACTTGTAAGCTCAAAGGTTCACCGCCCAAATCCCACATTTGTGCAACCGGAATGCCGGAGAATTTGAGCAGTTGGTGTGTTGCCGCATTGTGGTGCACCCCTGTCACGACAATTGCTGCAGGTGCCCATTGTAAGAAAGTACGAACCAAGCGCTCCTCTTCCTCTTCACGGTAATTAGAGTTTCCCAGCAGCACGCTGTAACCAGCCTGTTCACATTGAGCTTGGATCTCCTCAAGGGTACGCGCAAAAAAACTGTTGGCAATAGAGGGAATGATCACTGCAATTACTCGACTGCTAGCCGCAGCCAGACTGCCGGCAAAGCGATTGGGTACATAACTTAATGCATCAATGGCGGTTTGAATTTTAGTCTGTAATTTATCCGATACTGCATCGGGCTGACGCAAGTAAAGCGACACCGTACTGGGGGAAACCTGTGCTTTTTTTGCCACATCAGACATAGTGGCGCGATCAGTGCCACGACGATTACGGGTTTTCTTGATCTCTGATGGCATAATTCCTCAATGACCGGGGTAAACCGGCGGCATAAAAAAAGCACCTCAAGGTGCTCAGTTTCACTCAATGTGTCACGATAACAACCTTGGCTGAGTATAACAGAGTCATGGTTGTTATCGCAGTTTACTGCTCACGTTATTGGATAGACAAGCCTGCATCAACAATAAAGTCTTGGCCGGTACAACCACGGCTCTCATCTGAGGCTAAAAACAGCGCCATACGTGCGCAGTCTGTCGCATCAAGACGGAACTTGAGCATTTGGCGATCCAGAAAATCTTGGTTCGCACTGGCAAAACCGGCTGGATTATTTGCCCACATCGCATCTTGTCTGTCAGTCCGGATAGCGCCAGGAACCAGACTGTTGACACGGATATTTTTCTCGCCCAACTCACGCGCCAAGGTGCGGGTTAAACCGTGAATTGCCGCCTTAGGAGTAGTGTAACAGACCATGCCATCGCGACCACGCATCCATGAGATTGAGCCCATGTTGATAATCACGCCACCACCTCGGCGAGCCATCATTGGCGCAACGGCTTGGGCAGCAAAGAACTGGTGACGCAGGTTAGTTTGCATCCGCTCATCCCAATACTCTGGGGTGACATCCATCATATTATGGCGATCATCGCGGGCAGCATTGTTAAACAAGGCATCAATACCGCCCCAACGCGCTTCGACATTGGCGATACATTGGCGCAGTAAGTTGATATCGCGCACATCACAGAACTGAAAATAGAGGTTATCACTGTTTAAACGGCACACCAGCTCATCGGCAGTGTTGCTGTCAAAATCAATAAAGGCAACCTTCGCGCCCTGCGCCAAAAAAGCCTCAACATAGGCGGCACCAATACCCGAAGCACCACCGGAAATAAAGATAATGCGATCTCGCAAAGAGGGATAACGGGCAATATCAGTATAATTCATAACAATTCATTCCCTTTGAATGCGTTTTTTTGATCTTAAATTCGGTTCGATTTTGTATGATATCAGTGTGGATGAACGCAATAGATCTCACCCACACTGAACCTGCATTACAGTGCTGCTATTCCCGCGAAGAGATCTTTCCACGGGCTATTGGCACGGTAGAATACTGGAGGCTGGCCAACAGGTGCAGGCAGAGTAACCCGCTGCCCACCAGTGAAGGTTTGGCCGCTCCAGACATGTGTCCACTGCTCGCCAACAGGCAGGTAAGTGGTCCACTCACTGACATCAGCTTTATGCACCGGTGCGACCAGTAATTCTGCACCATACAGGTACTGATCCTGCATTGCGTAGGTTTCCGGATCGTGCTCAAAGTGCAGCATCAGGGCGCGCTGTACCGGATAGCCTTTCTCAGCCGCTTCGGCTGAGAGTGATCGCAGGTACGGTGTCAGGTGGCAGTAAATACGGGTCATGCGAGCAAAGTGCGCCAGCGTGCCACCGTCTTGATCGAACTGGAAGTTCTCATCAGGGCGGTTACCTTCATGGGTACGCATAACCGGTGTGAAGGCGCTCATCTCAACCCAGCGGTCAAACAGCTCTTTGGTACGGCGGTTACCAAACAGTGAGGTGTAACCACCGATATCCGAATGGTGGTAGGCGTTACCGAGCATGCCAGATGAGAGTGCACCAGAGATCACGGTCACCAGACCATCGTGGCGGGTAAAGTCTACTGACTGATCACCGGCCCACAGCAGCGGACAGTGTTTTTGTACACCGGTATAACCGGCACGCATAAAGAACAGCGCATCGCCAGTTTGCCCATTCATCTCAATGGCTTCTGCGTTGCATTGTGCCCACAGTGTTGGCCATGCGTTGTGCATCAGTTTGGCATCTACACCGTTTTTCAGGTAGATGTTGTCGGTCGGCAGGTATTCACCAAAATCAGCCATCCAGCCTTTAATGCCCAGATCCAGCATATTCTGGCGGATAACGGTATCACGGAACCATGCCATGGCAGCAGGGTTGGTAAAGTCAATCACACCACAGTCAAACTCACCAAAATCAACTAAGGCAACGTTACCGTCTTTATCCAACGCCATGTAGCCGTGCTCTTTGGCAACAGGGAACAGTGCGCCATCATCACATAAATACGGGTTAACATAGGCTAAAAACTGGATACCCTTCTCTTGCAGTTGCTGAATTTTTTCCGGCAGATTCGGGTAGCGATCCTGATGATGTTTCCAATCCCAATCCCAGAACAGGCGCTTACCAAATGAGGTAACACGTAGGCCGCACCAGTCTTCGCTCCATACGCCTGAAACTTTAATACCATGGTTGATGGCATTTTCCAGCCGGTTGAAGGTGTTCACTTCACCGCCTTTTAATCCCAAAATAGCGCCTTGGTAAACCCACTCTGGCAGCATTGGCTGACGGCCAAACTGAGCCGAAAGTTTTTCCACCAGACCTAAATAGCTCTCTGCTGTTTTTAGTTGGATCTCAGCGGGGA
Source organism: uncultured Plesiomonas sp. (assembly GCA_947071955.1). Lineage (GTDB taxonomy): Bacteria > Pseudomonadota > Gammaproteobacteria > Enterobacterales > CAMTGL01 > Plesiomonas. The sequence goes on along the minus strand of CAMTGL010000116.1, from coordinate 2,830 downwards.
TAGCCCAGACTTGTAATTCATGGAAGTGGTCATTGCGGAAATCAAAATCGGCATACGCTGTGGTTTCAACATGACAGCTGTATTTGCGTGATGAAACAAAGGTCGGCTGCGGGTAGTTGGTGTGGTAGTAGTCACCGCCTGATTTACCGGTTACATCCGCTCGCCAAGTCAGCTCGGTTGATTTATCACGGCCAACACCCGGCTCTGAAGTCCAGAGTGGGAAGTGGCGGCCACGCAGATCAAAATAGGACATCTGCTCGCCACAGCCCCAGATGTGCTCTTTTTTCTCGGCGGGAAGACGGCACCAGAAACGGTTGTAGCGCTCATCCAGCGCGGTCAGCGCCAGAGTCACATCGCTATCTTGTAAGTGGATGTGCATAGTAAGCACGGCCGGCAGCGTTGGGGCGGTGGCAAAGTTGACTTGTAGTTGACCGTTGACCTCACAAAGCTCGGCATGGGCCAGCGCGACGCGGGTTTCAAGGTAGTCTTCTATCTCAAAATTCCCACGGTAAATCTCCATTTTTTCATTACCGCAGCCCAGAAAAATGGCCGGCGCACTGCTTGAGTGGCTAAACAGGATTTTTCCTTGATGGGTCAGTGTAAAACCGTCAGTGGTCTGATTAATCTGCATGGTTGTTTATCCCTAATTTTATTGTGATCTTATTATGTTATGGCAATATCTCTTCGCGCAGTTAAGCACCCACTGCTCGGGCCTTGACCGCTTTGATGGTGGCACAAAAATCTTCTGGGCCCATATCGTGGGCAATGGCGTAGTCATACACGGCTTTCACGGTGTCGACCCCTGGCAGATTCAGTGCCGGATCGCGCATCAAGCGCAAGGTGCAGTCAATGTCCTTGCCCATGTTTTGCAAGGAGAACGCCGTCTGGTAGTTCTCTTCGCTCAGGGCATTGAGTTTGCCGCTCAGGTAGAAGTTGCTTGCCCCACCGTATGAGGCGGCCGTGGCAAAATCAGGTGTGGAGATCCCAAATTGGTGTGCCAGTGTCAGCATCTCATTCACGCCATTTTGGATCTGCGCAACCAGTGTGTTGTGGCACAGTTTCATCACCAACCCGCGGCCGTTATCCCCTAAATGGATAATGTTGTTGCCCATCATCGCCAATAAAGGGCGAACGCGCTGATAAGCGGCCAGATCACCGCCAACATAAATGCCCAGTTCGGCAGCAATGGCAGCAGGTACGGATTTGACAACGGGCGCATCGAGCATCTGCGCACCGGTTTGCTGCACCTGACGGGCCAGTTCTACCGAGACCTCTGGGTCTATGGTCGACATATCGAGTGTTATCTGCCCGGCATGCAAGTGTGGCAGCAGTTCGCGGTACACTGCCTGCACATGCTCGGATTTGGGTACCATCGAGATAATGACATCACAGCGCTGAGCGATGTCGGCAATAGAACTTGCGGCGGTTGCACCCGCAGAGACGAGGGTAGCAATCGCTTGCGGGTTCACATCAAAGACCCAGACATCACCACCAAACTTGGCCACAATGTTCTTACTCATGGCTTCGCCCATCAGGCCAAGACCGATAAATCCAACGGTTTTGATACTCATATTCAGCTCTCTTTTTCAGGTATCTTTTTCAAAATAATGGGGTTGAGAACGCTTGGGCTCAGATCCCTTGATGTCAGATCTTTTGGGTTATTTTTGATTCGCTTCACAAAACAGCGGCTTTCGTAAACCCGCTACCGGTGTGCGCATACTGAAAATTGCGCCGGATAATGGCCGATCAGCACACTCTTCTGCGCTCATATTTTCGCGCGTGGTGGTGATAAACAGCGTTCGCATGTCTTCACCGCCAAAACAGACCATCGTCGGGCAGCGCACCGGCAGAGCGTACTCTTCAAGTACGTCCCCCTGAGGGGAGATACGCACAATCCGGTGACCGTCAAACAAGGCGCTCCAGTAACAACCTTCTACATCCATCGCTGCGCCGTCAGGACGGCCGTTACCGACAGGAAAGCGTTTAAACAGGCTACGAACGCCCGGTTCGGCGGTGATCGGATCAAGCGGTGTGCGGTACATCACATGGTTCGGGGTATCGGTGGTGTACATCCACGCCATATCGGGGCTGAATGCCAAGCCGTTTGCGCCCAGAATATCGCTCTGGATCACCTTCGTATTCAATGTCGCATCCACACGGCAGAGCAGTGCGCCGTTATAATCGCGCGGGCTCCAATAGGTGCCAGCATAAAAGCGGCCCAATTGATCAACGCCACCATCATTAAATCGGGCTAATTGTGGGTTGTTGGGGTTGTCGCTCACTTTTTTCTCTATCTTCCCACGGCTATCAGCCAGATAAATGCCGCTACGCATGGCCAGAATAAAACCGCCATTTTCACGCAGGGCAAAACAGCCGATCTCTTCTGAAAACGATAAAATCTGATGGCTCGCGCTGCTTAACTGATAACTGTGCAACTGTTTTTCAATAATATCGGTCCAATACAGGGTGTTGTTCTCTGCCGACCAAGTTGGGCACTCTGGCAGATGGCCGATATAGTCGAATAACGGTGTCGGTTTACACATAAGGCGTCACCTTAATTTGCATATTCAGTGTGAAGACATCACCGGCTGCCAGACGCTGCATTGCACCTTCGGTCTGCTGGTCAGGCCAAAGATTGATCGCGTTATTGACATGGCTGACCGGTTCAACGGCAATAAAGTTTTTTTCTACTGGAGGGATAAACAACACAACATGCGATACATCCGGCGCACTCAGCTCCGCTTGTAAGCCTTTTTTCTGTATATTATACACATCTGACGCTGCCGCCGATCATACGCGTCTAGATCACGGTGGTCGCCGTATCATTAAA
>CAMTGL010000115.1 GCA_947071955.1 uncultured Plesiomonas sp. | reverse complement strand
CCAACTATATTGCCGAGCGGTTAAGGTCTGCCTACACAGTGCTGGACACCGGTCGTCACGGGCGAGTGGCCCACGAGTGCATCTTGGATATTCGTTCGCTGAAAGAGCAGTCGGGCATCACCGAAATGGACATTGCCAAGCGGCTAATTGATTACGGTTTTCATGCTCCGACAATGTCATTTCCGGTTGCTGGTACACTGATGGTCGAGCCGACAGAGTCAGAGTCACAGGCCGAGCTTGATCGTTTTATTGAGGCGATGTTGTCGATTCGCCATGAAATTGCACTGGTTGAGCAAGGGGTGTGGCCACGTACTGATAATCCATTGGTGAATGCACCACATACACAAGATGATGTGGTTGATGACACATGGTTGCACCCCTATTCACGTCAGCAGGCAGCATTCCCGACAGAGCAGGTGCGTGCGAATAAATATTGGCCAAGCGTAAAGCGTCTGGATGATGTTTACGGGGATAGAAACCTGTTTTGTGCCTGTGTTCCGCTGGCTGAATATAGTGATAACGTGCAGTAACTGCGTGTAGCCTTGTTCTTTTAGTCTCGGCAATGTTGCAATGTGGGGCGGTTATTTTTGCCCCTTTTGCTGCGCTCAGAGTACACTAGGGGGATCTATAACCGTAAGTCAGCCTGCGTTTGTTTACAGGAGACCGTATGTACTGTCCCTTTTGTTCTGCAGTGGATACCAAAGTGATCGATTCACGGCTGGTGACAGATGGCACACAAGTTCGCCGTCGTCGCCAATGCCTAGAGTGCAATGAGCGTTTTACTACCTTTGAAATGGCCGAATTGGTGATGCCAAGGGTGATCAAAAGCAATGAAACCCGTGAGCCGTTTAACGAAGATAAACTGCGTCACGGTATGCTCAAGGCGCTGGAGAAGCGTCCGGTCAGTGCCGATGATGTCGAAAAAGCGTTGAACCACATCAAAAGCCGTTTGCGTGCAACCGGTGAGCGCGAAGTTCCGGCAAAAATGGTCGGTAGCTTGGTGATGGATGCTTTAAAACAGCTCGATAAAGTGGCGTATATCCGTTTTGCCTCAGTTTATCGCAGCTTTGAAGATATCCGTGAATTTGGTGAAGAGATTGCCCGTTTGCAAGATTAAAAGACCGCCGGAAGGCGGTTTTTTTATGACAGCTATTTTATATGAACGGGTAACAAATTTGATATATGTGACTTCATACAGTACTCTTTATCGCCTGAGCGTAAAGGGAGAGAACCCTCAAATTAAGTATTAGTTTGTGCTGTAAAAGAGGTCAAATCTCAATGAGATTACGAAAAAAACGTATAAAACCGCTACAAATTCAAGATATTACGATAATCGATGATGCTAAATTAAAAAAGGCAATTACTGCGGCTGCATTAGGTAATGCAATGGAGTGGTTTGACTTTGGGGTGTATGGTTTTGTTGCATATGCACTCGGTCAGGTCTTTTTTCCGGGTGCCGCGCCTGGTCTGCAAGTTATCGCCGCATTGGCGACATTTTCTGTTCCTTTCCTTGTTCGTCCGTTGGGCGGCGTATTTTTTGGTGCATTGGGTGATAAGTTTGGCCGGCAAAAGGTACTGGCTGTTACGATCATCATCATGTCAATCAGCACCTTTTGTATTGGCTTGATTCCTTCCTATGCCACTATTGGTATCTGGGCACCGATTTTGTTGTTACTGGCTAAATTAGTGCAGGGTTTCTCTGTTGGCGGAGAGTATTCTGGCGCAGCGATTTTTGTTGCCGAGTATTCGCCAGATAAAAAACGCGGCTTCATGGGCAGTTGGCTCGATTTTGGCTCTATTGCCGGATTTGTTGCCGGAGCCGGTGTCGTTGTTTTGATCTCAGCGTGTGTGGGCGAGAAGAACTTTCTTGATTGGGGCTGGCGTTTGCCGTTTTTCCTTGCCCTGCCGCTCGGCGTAATTGGCCTATACCTGCGCCATGCGCTGGATGAAACGCCGGCATTCCAGCAGCACACTGAAAAGCTCGAGCAACAACACGCTCAGCAACAGTTGGTTGCCGCACAAAATGGCTCACCACTCAGCGCGATGGCCGAGCCAAAACGCGTGCCGTTTCGTGAAATAGCGACTAAGCACTGGAAAAGTCTGTTGACCTGTGTCGGTATCGTGATTACCACGAACGTGACTTACTACATGCTTCTCACCTATATGCCGAGTTATCTTTCACATAATCTTCACTATTCAGAAGATCATGGCATACTGATTATTATTGCGATTATGATTGGCATGTTGTTTGTACAGCCGATTATTGGGCTGCTCAGTGATAAGTTTGGTCGAAAGCCATTTATTTTAGGCGGAAGCATCGGGTTATTATTGCTCTCAGTGCCCTGTTTTATGCTGATCAACAGCAACCAAATTGCCCTGATTTTTATCGGCTTACTGATTTTAGCTGTATTGCTGAATGCGTTTACCGGCGTGATGGCATCGACACTGCCAGCCATGTTTCCAACCGAGATCCGTTACAGTGCTCTGGCCATTGCGTTTAATATCTCGGTATTGATTGCCGGTTTAACGCCTACCGTAGTGGCATGGTTGGTGGATATGACGCACAACCTGTATGTGCCCGCATATTATCTGATGGTGATTGCTGTGATCGGGTTGGTGACTGGTATTTTGATGAAAGAGACCGCCAATAAACCCCTGAAAGGTGCAACGCCCGCGGCATCAGATAAAAAAGAGGCCAAAGAGCTGCTGCAAGAGCAATACGATACTATCGAACAAAAAATTGATGCAATTAATGAGCAACTGGCTGATTTAGGCGCACAAAAACAGCGTCTGGTTGCCCAGCATCCGACCATTGATTGATAGGCATTACCGTTTCACGCTGTTCAAGTAACATGTGTTCAGTGCCATGACCCGTATTGGCTTCGCGGTTTGTGTAAACCGACAGGCATAGCCAATACGGGCCACGGCAATGCAAAGGTATACTGCCACGGGGGTGTTTTCCTTTATGTTCAGAATAATGAAAACAACTGCCGATATTGCAGTAAAATATCACAACAGATTTCAGAGACAGCCTGCACAATGAACGATTCAGCGCGCGATCTTCACTACATGGCCCGAGCCATTGAACTGGCAAAAAAGGGGCGATTTACAACAGCACCGAATCCGAATGTGGGCTGTGTCATTGTTAATGATGGCCAGATTGTCGGCGAAGGGTATCACTACCGCGCCGGAGAAGGGCATGCAGAAGTGCATGCGCTGCGCATGGCTAAAGAGCGCGCGCGCGGTGCAACCGCCTATGTGACGCTTGAGCCTTGTAGCCATTATGGTCGAACACCGCCTTGTGCAGATGCACTGATTCAGTCCGGTGTTCGACGTGTTGTGGCCGCGATGCAAGATCCAAATCCGGAAGTTGCTGGCCGTGGTTTGTATAAACTGCAACAAGCCGGTATACAAGTTGAGCATGGTGTACTGATGGCGGAAGCAGAAGCCTTGAATAAAGGTTTCCTCAAACGCATGCGTACCGGATTTCCCTATATTCAAGTTAAAATGGCAGCCTCACTTGATGGTCGCACCGCCATGGCATCTGGCGAAAGCCAGTGGATTACCGGCTTAGAAGCGCGGCGCGATGTGCAAAATTTTCGTGCGCAAGCGGGCGCTATTTTGACCGGCAGCGGTACGGTGTTGGCTGATAACCCTTCGCTGAATGTGCGCTGGTCAGAGCTTGATGCAAAAATACAGCAGATCTATCCGGTAGAAAATTTGCGTCAACCGCTGCGTGTGGTGGTGGATAGCCGTAATCAGGTGACGCCGCAGCATCAGTTAGTTTCACTCGATGGATCGGTCTGTTTAGCCCGCACCTCTATAACGGCAGAAACCGAGTGGCCTGATAACGTGCAACAACTAAAAATTCCGGCCAACAGTACAGGTCGAGTTGATCTGGTTACTTTAATGCTTTTACTGGGGCGTCAGCAGATTAACCATGTTTGGGTGGAAGCTGGGCCTGCTTTAGTCGGCGCGCTGTTTGAAGCCGGACTGGTTGATGAGTTGGTTGTGTATGTCGCGCCGATGTTGCTGGGTGATGCAGCCAAAGGGTTGTGTCATTTACCGGGTCTGACCCGTTTGGCACAAGCCCCGCGTTTTACATTCACTGATGTACAACCCGTTGGGCATGATCTGCGTTTGATTTTGACACCCCGTTATTAAAAATAAACTGGGTTTTGCATAATGGATTTCGTAGCAGACCTCATGCCCAGATATGGGCTGTTTTTAGACAGGTAATATGCATGTTTACAGGAATTGTAGAAGCGGTAGGTACACTGGCTGCACTGACACCTCAAGGTGATGATATCAGCGTCACCGTAAACAGTGGTAAACTAGATTTATCTGATGTGCGTTTAGGTGACAGTATCGCCACCAACGGCGTTTGTTTGACGGTTGTCCGTCTACTGGAAAACGGCTATCAAGCGGATTTATCGCTAGAAACACTGCAACGTACCGCATTTGCGAACTATCAAACGGGGCAATCGCTTAATCTGGAGAAAGCGTTAACGCTCAATACGCGTTTAGGTGGCCATCTTGTTAGCGGGCATGTTGATGGTGTTGCAACGATTGTTTCACGTGCAACCGTAGGGCGAGCCATTGAGTTTTGGCTGCAAGTTCCCGTTGCGCTGGCGCGTTATATCGTGCAAAAAGGCTCAGTGACACTTGATGGCATCAGCTTAACGGTCAATGCAGTTGACGGTGATCGTTTTAAAATCACGCTGGTACCTCATACGCAATTAGAAACCACCACGCATGCATGGCAGGCGGGCAGTAAAATTAATCTGGAAGTGGATATGCTAGCCCGTTACCTTGAGCGCTTAATGCTCGGTGACAATGCAGCGAACAGCAACGCTTCCTCATCTGCGCCGAATGGAATTAGCATGGACTTGCTGGCTCGCAGCGGTTTTCTGCGCTAACAGGCATTATTGTGCTCATTTTGTTTATAAAATGGGCGAATCTGTCGAGTGTGGTTGAGCAAGCTCTGCACACTGGCTAATACTGTGATAGAATCCGGCGCCTTATCGTCAGCCGGAATGAGCAACAGGAAGGATCATGAAGGTAATTGAAGGCTTAGTTGCTGCACCCAATGCTCGTGTAGCCATTGTGATTGCACGTTTTAACAGTTTTATTAATGAAAGCCTGTTAGATGGTGCTGTAGATGCACTAAAACGCATCGGTCAGGTTGCAGATGATAACATCACGCTAGTTCGTGCGCCGGGCGCATATGAACTGCCACTGGTTGCCCGCCGTTTGGCGAAAAGTGGTAACTACGATGCGATTATTGCACTGGGTACCGTGATCCGTGGTGGCACAGCACATTTTGAATATGTTGCTGGTGAGTGTAGCAAAGGCTTAGCTCAGGTCATGATGGAGTCTGATATTCCGGTTGCTTTCGGTGTGCTGACGACAGAAACCATTGAACAAGCCATTGATCGTGCCGGCACGAAAGCCGGTAACAAGGGTGCAGAAGCTGCTCTGACTGCGCTGGAAATGGTTAACGTATTGAATGCAATTTAAAATCCTGAGGGGAAAAGCGTGAAACCCGCCATGAAACCAGCTGAACGTCGTCGTGCTCGCCAATGTGCTGTACAAGCCATTTATTCCTGGCAGATTTCCAAGAACGATGTTGCCGATGTAGAGTTACAGTTCCTGACGGATCAGGATGTTAAAGGCACGGATATTGCCTATTTCCGCGATCTATTGGTCGGTGTGGCACTGCATCACGAAGAGTTGGATCGTGTGATGGCTCCGCATGTTTCCCGCCCAGTTGATGAGTTAGACCCGATTGAAAAAGCTATTTTGCGCTTGTCTGTTTACGAGATGACAAAGCGTCAAGATGTGCCATACAAAGTGGTGATCAACGAATCAATTGAGTTGGCCAAGATGTTCGGCGCTGAAGACAGCCACAAGTTTGTCAACGGTGTGCTGGATAAGCTAGCGCCACGGGTTCGTAAATAATCCTGAGAAGGCCGGCTTTGCCGGCCTTTTTTTATTCCAACGATATACTGTAATTTAATTATGGCTTGTGGTGAATTTGAACTGATTGCGCGTTATTTCACGCGTGATCGAGCATCGCGCAAAGATGTTCAACTCAGTATTGGTGATGATTGCGCCCTGATGACACTGGCAGATAATCAGCAATTGGCGGTCAGTACTGATACGCTGGTCTGCGGAACGCATTTTCTGCCTGATATTAACCCTGCTGATTTGGGGCATAAAGCGCTGGCAGTCAATCTCAGCGATTTGGCTGCAATGGGGGCAACCCCAGCTTGGCTTTCACTGGCGATAACCCTTCCCGCGGTACAAGAGGCATGGCTGGCTGCATTTAGCCAAAGTATGTTTGCCTTAGCCGATTATTACAGCCTGCAATTGGTGGGTGGCGATACCACCAAAGGCCCGCTGAGCTTGACGCTTACCGTACATGGGCAAGTGCCTTATGGCAAAGCGCTGACTCGCAGTGGGGCAAGCGCCGGTGACTGGATTTATGTCACCGGAACACTCGGTGACAGCGCTGCCGGTTTAGCTATCTTACTCAAGCAGTTACAGCTTGATAAACCAGAACAGGCCACCGTTAAACACACTTTACCTGTCTCAT
>CAMTGL010000114.1 GCA_947071955.1 uncultured Plesiomonas sp. | reverse complement strand
GCAGATTATTGCTTGCTGTTTTAGATATGTGAGGTGTGCAGATTTTTGTACGCAATATAATCAGAAATTTGCATGATTTTCCTGCGCAGGTTAGGTTGTTACTGTGATATTTGTTACTTTATTGGCTTGTCGCGCACAGTCGTTTGCGCGTGTAAGTTTACGTAATGAGCGTTTGCTCTGCGCAGCGGTTTGACCCAAGAGGAGTCATTAACAGACAGCATGAAAGGTAAAAAACGTTTACTGTTTGGTACAACCGCTTCGCTGGTGGCGCTGGGTGCGTGGCAATGGCCGTTTGATATTCCAGATGACAGTGTGGTTTTGCAATACCAGTCAGCCTCTTCAGCTGTCATACAACAGTCTTGTGGCTATGAGGCTGATCAGACCTCGGTATTGAGTGGCAACAGGCTTAAGGTGCTGGTATGGAATATTTATAAGCAACAGCGTAATGACTGGTTAACGGCACTGTCTGATTATACGAACGGTGCGCAACTGGTATTGCTGCAAGAGGCGCAGGCTACTCCGGAATTACTGCAGTATGCCACGCAGCGTTATCCTGCGGTGGCACAGGTGGCGGCATTCTCTATTCGTGACCAGATGGCGGGTGTGATGACACTTTCGGCTGTCAATGCCGAATATTATTGCCCGCTGCGCGAACGTGAGCCGTGGCTTAAGTTGCCTAAATCTGCATTAGTGAGTGTGTATGCGCTTGCTACGGGGCAATCGCTGATGGTGGTGAATGTGCATGCAGTAAACTTTACGGTGGGTGTACAGGCGTATCGGCAACAGTTGCATCAGGTGTTATCACAAATTGCGTTGCACCGTGGGCCGGTGATTTTGGCGGGTGATTTTAACAGTTGGAGTGTAACCCGCTTGGCCCTGTTGCGCTCTTTGGCCAAACAGATGGGGCTAGATGAGGTGCTGTTCCCGCAAGGGCAGCGTAAAAAAGCGTTTGGATATCCGCTCGATCATGTCTTTTATCGCGGCCTGAAAGTAGAAAAGGCATCAGTCATGTCAACTGATGCCTCTGATCATAATCCGCTGGAAGTGACATTTAGCTTTTAGGTTGCGGTTGCCGATTTGCTTGTGCCAAGCCTCTGAATTAACGTTTCATCTGCTGATAAGCACGGTGATATTCAGAGGGCATGACAATGTCAGCTCTTGGCATTGTTCACTTTCAGCACGGTACCGGGTTTTAGCACGCTTTTACGGCTCATATCGTTCCAGCGCAGTAAATCATCAACATCAACGCCATGTCTTTGGGCAATGCTGTAGAGTGAATCACCCTTTTTCGCTTTATACGAGCGAGCAAGGCTGGTTGATTCAACGGATTTTCCGGTGCTTGCATTAACTTTGAGCTTTTGTCCTGCCTTTAAACGGCCACTGGTGCTTATATTATTGAGCTTGGCCAGTTCACGGGTATTCATTTTATAACGGCTGGCTATCGTGGATAGCGTATCACCGCTTCGTACCGTATAAGGTTGCGATGTTGCGCTCTTTGAGCTCGGTGTTTTGGTCGAGGCAAAGGTATCACGCTGAGCACTAGCAGAGGTTTTTGCTACGTATGTACTGCGAGTAATCGGCAGTAAAACATACTGACCGCGTCGGATTCCCGCACCGTTTAGGTCATTGAGTTGTTTGATATCAAGCGCGGAAATGCCGTAGCGGCGCGCCAAAATATCAATGCTTTCACCCGACTGCACTTTGTGCCGTACCGCTGTCAGTGAAATGTCTTCGCTGTCTTGTATCGCTTTTTTAAACTGCTTGGCTTTCTTTTTCGGCAGCATTAAGTAGTGCGGGCCAGTAGGTGCGGTTGCACGGGTGGTATAGGCCGGGTTTAATGCTTGCAGTTCATCAACTGACATGCCTGCCACTTGTGCTGCTGAGTTCATATCAAACTGCTGGCCAACGTTGACCCGAGCCAGTGCACTCGATTTATCAATATGCGGTAATTTAAGCGCATATTTGTCGGCATTGCGGATAATGTCGCTCAGTGCTAGCACTTTTGGCACATACAGCGCGGTTTCACGCGGTAAATCAAGTGACCAGTAATCGGTTTTCTTATTGCGCGCTTTATTGGCTTTAATGGCTTTGAGGATGCGCCCTTCACCGGCATTGTATGCCGCGAGGGTCATGGTCCAGTCACCATCGAACATTTTGTTCAGACGTTGCAGCAAATCAAGCGCGGCGCGGGTTGATGCACCGATATCACGACGGCCGTCGTACCACCAGTTTTGATCCAGCCCGTAGTTACGGCCAGTTGCCGGTGTAATCTGCCATAAACCGGCAGCATTTGCACTTGAGGTTGCGTTTGGATCAAAAGCACTCTCCACCATGGGTAACAATGCGATTTCAATCGGCATGTTGCGTTTTTTCACCTCCTCTACAATCCAGTAAAGGTAAGGTTCTGAACGCTCGGTCACACGTTGGAGATGACTCTTATTACGCAAATAACGTGATTTTTGACTGCGGATCCGTTCGTTATTTGGTACCGGTAGTTTCAGTTCGTTGCCGATGTAGTCCCACACACCCTGTTGTTGTGCTAGGCCTGCATCAGCCCATCGCGACGATGAGTCAGTGGGCTGGCGAGTATCAGCTTCACGAACTGACGAGGTCTTCGTGTTCGGATACGGCGTCGACGCATGCGGCGCCTGACAGCCGGCCAGCAACACAGAGACGAGGATCAGTGCTCGTATCTTCATGTTATCTCGGTCGGTTGTTGATTAAAAGATGTGCAATAATACTTGTCTAATCCTAGGCTGACAACCTTATCGGTTAAAACAGGTCTTTTTGTGCACGTAACTGTGCAAAAAGTAGACTGTTTTCGCCTATTTCCCCATTTTTTTGCAGCGCAGATCTCAGTTTTTCATCATCACAACGTAAAAAAGGGTTTAATTCTTTTTCTATTTTTAAGCTGACCGGCAGGCTGGGTTGCTGTGCCAATCGCTTCTGTTCCACCTGTTTTTGGTAATCTTGTAATGCCAGATTTTCGGGTTCGATTGCACAAGCAAAACGTAAATTGGCTTGGGTATATTCATGTGCGCAACAGAGTAAGGTGCTCGCTGGAAGTGCACGGAGTGTCTGTAATGAGTGATACATCTCCTCTGCTGTACCTTCAAATAGCCGACCGCAGCCGATTGAAAAGAGGGTATCACCGCTGAATAAAATGCCGTGTTGGGCATTGTAATAACAAACATGGCCGAGTGTGTGGCCGGGAGTCCCTATCACTTGCCACAGCAAATCCGTTTTGGGCTGTGGATCGGTGGTAGGTGGCAACATAGTGGGCAGTAAAACGGTGGGCAGTGAAATTGTATCGCCATCATGCACCAATGTTTTTGCCCCTTTGCTTTGTGTCTCTTGCGGACCATAGATTTTGGCATCAGGGTAACGTGCTGTGAGTGCCGCGACTCCACCGGTATGATCATGGTGATGGTGCGTAAGAAAAATGGCCTGCAGGTTGAGGTGCTGGGTGGTCAGCGTTTCAATGACCGGCTCTGCTACCGCGGGATCAACGATAATCGCATTCTTGTTATCGGCGCAAAACAGCCAGATGTAATTATCCTGCAACGCGGGTATGCTGATTAACATGGTATGTTCTCCTGATATTTCCTGCGGTAATGCCTTACCGTGGGCAAGCATAACAGAGGATAATAGAGTGATACGTCCTGTTCGTACATCTCGTGTGATATTACCGCCTCTGAGCTGGTCGATGATCTTGCAGGGCGAGCGTTACCGGCAGTTAATTTCTACGCAGCTTGCGCCCTGGTGGAGCAAGATTTTTGGGCAGCATTTACTTAAGCTCGGCACGCTCAGTGCTGATTTAGATACTTCGGCGGCGCAATTACCTCATCAGGTTGCGTTAGCGCCGGAAGCGCCACATCTTAATGTTGTGGCTGAGGTGGATTGTTTACCTTTTTTGCAAAAAACGTTTGATGCCGCACTGCTGGCTTTTACGCTCGATTATGCCAGTGATCCGCATGCGTTGTTGCGAGAAGTCGATCGGGTGTTGATAGATGATGGCTACCTGATCATGATTGACTGTAACCCGCTCAGTTTACTGGGAATTGGGCACTGTTTGCCCCGATTGCGGCAGCGTTTTCCTTATCAATGCAGGATGTTTGCCCCGTTTCGGATCACCGATTGGCTATATTTGCTCAATTATGAGGTGATTCATATTGAGGCATTTATGCCGTTTCCATGGCGCACCGGAACGGGTGGTTTCAGCAATTTTTGCAATGGGCATTTACCGGCGCTCAGCGGGTTGCGGTTGATCGTAGCACGTAAGCGTACGATCCCGCTGATGCTGAACGGATCAACCCGTAATATTGCGCCTTCACGGGTGATCTATCCAGTGGGAGCGTGCCAGAATATCACTTCTCCGGCTGATACTGAGTATCATCAAGGGTAGGGTTTTCAGCCGCTTCACGGGCTAGCTGATCGCAGATTTCGTTTTCACGGTGTCCGGCATGGCCTTTTACCCATAGCCACTCAACTTGATGTACTGCGGCGGCTTTATCAAGGCGCTGCCAGAGGTCGGCATTTTTTACCGGCTTTTTATCAGCGGTTTTCCAGCCGCGCTTTTTCCAGTTATGGATCCAGCTCATGATCCCTTGGCGGACATACTGGCTGTCAGTGGTCACCGAAACCTGACACGGTTCGGTTAGCATTTCAAGCCCGACAATTGCGGCCAGCAGTTCCATACGGTTGTTGGTGGTGAGCCGGTATCCGGCATTCACATATTTTTCGTGCTGACGGTAACGCAGTACAATACCGTAACCGCCTGGGCCGGGGTTGCCCAGACATGATCCATCGGTAAACAGTGCTACCTGTTTTTGTCTCTCTTGCATGATGGGTAGACTCATTATGATCACGCGGCAACGTGCCGAATGGTTATTATTTCCATAAACCAGAAGTCTGACATAAATACGGCTATGAGCACAGATTTGAACCGAATTGTTGTACTAGATACCGAAACCACCGGTATGAATAAGCTGGGTGTGCACTATGAAGGGCACAAGATTATTGAGATTGGTGCGGTAGAGATTGTGAACCGCCGTTTAACGGGGCGGCATTTTCACGCGTATATCAAACCCGATCGCTTGGTTGATCCTGAAGCGATTGCAGTTCACGGTATTACTGATGCTTTTTTACATGATAAACCGATGTTTGCGGCGGTTGCGGATGATTTTCTGAATTTTATCCGCGGTGCTGAGCTGGTGATTCATAACGCACCGTTTGATATCGGCTTTATGGATTATGAGTTTGGTCTGCTAAAACGTGGGATCAGCAAAACCGACACCTTCTGCCGGATCACCGATACGCTGGTGATGGCGCGAAAAATATTTCCCGGTAAGCGAAATAACCTCGATGCATTGTGTGATCGCTACGGCATAGATAACAGTCACCGTACGCTGCATGGGGCGTTGCTCGATGCCGAGATTTTGGCCGATGTCTATTTGCTGATGACCGGCGGGCAAACATCGCTCGCATTTTCTGCTGAAACAGAAGGGGCTAATGCGGAGTTTGGCGGAGAGAAACAACGTACCATCTCTGCAGAATTGGCACTAAAGGTTATCCGTGCATCTGCCGATGAAGTACAAGCACACGAGTCTCGGTTGGATCTGGTCGAGAAAAAAGGGGGCTCATGTTTGTGGCGTAGTTAATGGCGGGAGAGGGTATGCAGTATCGGCAATTTCAGCATCATTATGATGCATTTGGCACAATGCTTTACCGGTACTGCTGTGTATCCCCCAAACAAGTGCTTTTAAGGCTTTGCTGTATTCTGTTTATGCTTTTCCCTGCACTATTGCAGGCACAGAGTACGCCTTCATCGATATCAACATCCCCCTTCACTTCCGTGCTGGCGAACCGGTTTCGCCTTGATACGGCCCCTGCGCATTTGACCATTGTGGTCACCCGCAAGAGTAATTCTGAACCGCTGACACTGGTGCAACCTGATGGCAGTAAGTTGTTTGCCCGTAATCCGGTGGATAATGTGCAGTGGTGGCGCTCTGATACGCATGAGTTGATTACTATTACCGCACCTATGCTCGGCCCTTGGCAGGTGCGGGCTGAAGGGCAAACGGTTCTGAAAGTGCAAACATTTTCAGATATTCAAATTCGGGCAGACCGTTTGCCAACTACACTGTATCAGCACGAGCAGTTAACATTTACTGCCCGTTTAGTACAGGGAAATCACTGGCTTGCTGTTCCTGAGTTAATTAAAAATACCACGTTGCATGCGGTGTTTATTCCATTGGGAGAATTAACGCCGGCTGAAAAAGAGCGATTATCTTTGCCTGATAATAGCCAAGCGAAGCGTGAGTTGTTAACGGGATCACCGATCAGTGCTGGCCGTTTAGAGGATAACGGGCAGGAGTTGGATGCGGTGGCCGGTGATGGTGTATTTAGCCAGCAATTGGCGCTGACTATGCCAACAGGACACTATTGGGTTGAATTACGTACCGGTGAAGGGGTAGCACTGCCGGAGACTGGGCAGTGGGTTGAGGTTAAAGCGTTGCCGGTGAAGGTATTGTTTACGCAGGCGCATACCCCTGAGCAGCAGCATATATTGACGCTGGTGGCTGACCCTGCTGAGGTTGCTG